>DAVZGU010000008.1:0-14788 GCA_052274215.1 Clostridium sp.
GCAGAAGTTAAGAAGATATATAAAGGAAGAAAAATAGCTGTAGTAACAGATTCTAATGTTAATGAATTTTATGGTCAAAAGGTGATTAGCTCATTAAAAGGGTCAGGATTTGAAACTTTTAAAATTGTTGTAAAAGCTGGTGAAGAAAGCAAGTCCTTCGAAACTCTTTTAGAGGTGTATGACAAACTTTTAGATTTTAAGATAAACAGAGGAGATATTATAATTGCCTTAGGTGGTGGAGTTGTGGGAGATATGACTGGTTTTGCAGCCGCAACCTTTTTAAGAGGGATTCCACTCATACAAATTCCGACATCACTGCTAGCACAGGTGGATAGTAGCGTAGGTGGTAAGGTTGCAGTAGATTTGCCTCGTGGCAAGAACCTTGTGGGAAGTTTTTATAGCCCTACAGCAGTTTTTATTGATCCATTACTGCTTGGAACACTTAATGACAAGTTTTTTAGTGATGGAATGGGTGAAGTTATAAAATATGGAGCAATAAAAGATAGTGAGCTATTTTATACATTAATGAATTATGAAAACAAAGAAGAACTTTTAAAAGAGATAGATAAAATCATTTATACTTGCCTTAGTATTAAGGCCGCTATTGTTGAAGATGATGAGTTGGATACAGGAGGCCGAATGTTATTAAACTATGGTCATACCATCGGTCATGCAATTGAGCAATTCTTTAATTTTGAAGTGTACTCCCATGGAGAAGCAGTGGCAATGGGAATGTATTCTATAACAAAACTAGGAGAAGAACTAGGAATGACTAAAACTGGAACAGCAAGTGCTATAAAAGATATTTTAATTAAGTATAATTTGCCTTGGATGTTACCTGAAACAAAAAGTGAAGACATAATTGAAACTATTAGTCATGATAAGAAAAACATTGGGGAATCTATGAATTTCATATTAATAGATTCCATTGGAAATAGTTTTATTGAAAAAATTAATGAAGCTAAGATTAAAGGTTATCTGCAAAAAATTCTTAAATAACTAGTATATTGAATTGAGGTGTTTGTCGATGAAGTCAGTTATAATTCAACCTTTTTCTTTAAATGGAAAAGTCAAAATTCCGCCTTCAAAATCATTATCCCATAGAGCGGTTATAGCTGCAGGATTAAGTGGCGGTGAATGTGCCATTGATAATATCAGTATGTCTGAGGATATAATAGCTACTTGTGAAATAATGGAGAAACTTGGAGTTAAGATTAAACAATTCCCAAACAATCTTGTGGTATGTGGAAAAGGCAAGCTTCAGCTTGCATGCGGTGGAACTTTTAACAATGAGCTACAATGCAATGAAAGTGGATCAACACTACGTTTTTTAATTCCTATAGCAATTTTAACTGGAGAAAAAATAATCTTTAAAGGAAAGTCCAAACTAGTACAAAGAACACTTAAACCTTATTATGAAATTTTTGATAAGCAGAATATAAAGTATACTACTAACAATGGTTGTCTTCCTTTAACAATAGACGGGAGCCTTAAACCTGGAATTTTTGAACTTAGAGGAGATGTAAGCTCTCAGTTCATTACTGGTCTTATTTATGCACTGCCTCTATTAAATGGAGATTCAACGATTAAAATTACTACGTCAATAGAATCTATCGGGTACATAGATTTAACCCTAGATGTGCTTTCTAAATTTGGGATAAAGGTAGAGAATAATAATTATAAGGAATTTAAAATAAAAGGCAATCAACATTTCGTGAAAAGAGATTATAGGGTTGAAGGCGATTTTTCTCAAGCTGCATTTTACCTTGCTGCTGGTGTTTTAGGTGGAGAAATTGAATGCATTGATTTAAATATGGAATCACTTCAAGGGGACAGAGTAATATTGGACATAATTAAAAATATGGGCGGAAAGATTACTATTGAAGATGGTATTATAAGGGCTTCGAAATCAGATTTAAAAGGAACCATTATTGATGCATCCCAATGTCCTGACCTTGTACCAATAGTTGCGGTGCTCGGTGCTTTAAGCGATGGAACAACAGAGATTATTAATGCTGCTAGAGTTAGAATAAAAGAATCAGATAGATTAAAAGCTATAGCAACAGAGCTAAATAAAATTGGAGCAGAAGTTATTGAAAGAGAGGATTCACTTCTAATTCATGGTAAACCATGGCTTAAGGGTGGAATTGTAAGCAGTTGGAATGATCATAGAATAGCTATGGCTATGGCAATTGCTTCAATTAGATGCACGAAGAATCTCACAATCGAAGATAGTGGGGCAGTGAAAAAATCCTATCCAGAATTTTATGAAGATTTTAAGAGGTTAGGAGGAAAAGTTAATGAGCGGACAATGGGGTGAAAAAGTAAAGTATTCTATCTTTGGAGAATCTCATGGAAAAGGGATAGGAATAATTATTGATGGATTACCACCAGGTATAAAGCTTGATATGGATTTTATTAATAGTGAAATGCAAAGACGCGCTCCAGGACGCGATGAATTTTCAACTAAAAGAAAAGAAGGAGATAAATTTGAAATACTAAGTGGATATTTTAATGGATATACCACAGGGACACCTCTTTGCAGCGTTATTTTTAATGAAAATCAAAATTCGAAGGATTACGATAAGTTAAAGGATTTAGCAAGACCGGGTCATGCGGATTTCACAGGAAAGGTTAAATATTCAGGCTTTAACGATTATAGAGGTGGCGGCCATTTCTCAGGAAGAATTACAGCACCACTTGTTTTTGCAGGGGCGTTAGCAAAACAGATACTTTTTGATAAAGGAATTGAAATAGGAAGTCACGTTTTAAGTATTGGAAATGTGTTCGATAGTTATTTTGATGGAGTTAATTTAAATAAACATATATTAGCAGATATTCTAAAGAAAGATTTCCCTGTACTTGATGATTCAAAGGGAAAAGAAATGAAGAATATTATATTAAAGGCAAAGGAAGAAACAGATTCGGTTGGAGGTATAATTGAAGCTACTATATTAAATGTGCCTTGTGGACTGGGGGAACCATTCTTTGATTCTATAGAGAGCAATTTAGCACAATTACTATTTTCTGTGCCAGCAGTTAAGGGTGTAGAATTTGGCATTGGATTTGAAATAACAAAACTTCGAGGAAGCGTAGCAAATGATGCTTTTTACATAAAAAATGGGAGCACAGCGACGAAAACTAACAATAATGGTGGAATTAATGGTGGTATTTCTAATGGAATGCCGATAGTTTTTAGGGTAGCTATGAAACCAACACCTTCTATTGCAAAAACCCAAGATACCATTGATATGGTGACTTGTGAAAATTCAGAAGTATCTGTTACAGGAAGGCATGACCCTTGCATAGTTTTAAGAGCGCTACCAGTAATTGAGGCTTGCGCTGCAATGAGTATTTTAGAGTTTATTTAATGATATTTGAAAGGGAGGTGTTTTAATGAGCAAATTGGATAATATTGATATAGATAACTTAAGAAATGAAATTGATAAAATTGATTCTAGTCTTGTTTCACTATTTGAAAAGCGTATGGAAATAGTTTTAAAGGTAGCTGAATATAAAAAAAATAATCATATGGAGGTTTTAAATAAGGCTAGAGAAGAAATAGTTGTAAAGAAAAATTTAGAATTAGTTAAAAATAAAAATTTATTTTTAGAGGTAGAAGAATTCTTTAAATCCATTATGGAAATAAGCAGAGGGTTTCAAAACAAAAATTTAAACAGTGATGCGGCTTTGGCTACTGATAAAAAGCTAACCGTTGGTTTTTATGGCGTAACAGGTTCCTTTAGCGAACAAGCTTTAAAGGGATATTTCGGTAAAAATGTGGACGCAAAAGCAATAAGCGAGTTTGAAGATATATTTATGCAATTGAAATATGGGAAAATAAATTATGGTGTTATCCCTATAGAAAATTCCTCTACAGGGGCAATATCTGAGGTTTATGACCTTCTAAATAAATATAATTTTTATATAACAGGAGAAAAATATCTTAAAATAAGTCAAAACTTAATGGGGATTAAAGGCTCAACCTTAGATGATATCAAAGAGGTTTATTCTCACCCGCAGGGATTAGAGCAAAGCATGGAATTTTTAAAAGGCTACAAGCAGTGGAGGTTAGTTCCTTATAACAGTACTGCAAAAAGTGCGCAGTTAGTTAAGAATAGACAGGACAAAACATTGGCAGCCATAGCTAGCACTAAGGCAGCAGAAATATACAATCTTGAGATTTTGCAGAAAAATGTAAATTCAAATGCAACAAATATGACTAGGTTTGTTGTTATTGGCAAAGAGATGGAATCAACTAGCGAAAGCAATAAAACAAGCTTAGTGTTATCTACTACCCACAAGGCGGGTTCACTCTATCATGTTTTAAAGCATTTTGCAGAAAACGATATAAATCTTTTGAAAATTGAATCTAGACCAATAAAGGATAAGCCATGGGAATATTTCTTTTACATAGATTTCCAGGGAAATATAGATGAAGATAAAATTATATCTTCAATTGAGTTAATTAAAAAGAATAGTCGTTATTTTAAGATATTGGGCAATTATAAAAGTGCAATGATTGATATTGAATAAATTATGTTAGTAAGTTTTATTTAAGAAATGAGGGAGAGTTATGTCAGAGTTATATGGTTTACTTGGAGAAAAACTAACACATAGTGTTTCTCCACAAATACATTCAATGGTATTTAATAAATTGAATATGAAGGGTTATTATCATCTCTTCGAATTTAAAAGCAAAGATCTTAAAGCAGCAATGGCCGGGTTTAATGTTATTAAACCAAGAGGTATTAATGTAACTATTCCTTATAAAATTAAAGTTATGGAATTCCTTGACGAGGTTAGCATAGAAGCAAAAGCGATAGGAGCTGTAAACACACTAAAGTTTGAGGAAAATAAAACTATTGGATACAATACAGATTACTTTGGAATTGAAATGCTTTTCAATAAGTATGCTATTGAAGTGAAAAATAAAAAAGCAACAATACTTGGCAATGGTGGAGCAGCAGTTACTATGGCTGCATATTTATTAAACAAGGGAATAACTGAAATTACCGTAGTTACAAGAGATATCTCAAGGCTTAAAGAAAACAGTAAATTTAATGATTGTAAATTGATTTCTTATAATGAAATTCAGGGACTTAAGGAGTCAGATATAGTGGTAAACTGTACACCGCTTGGAATGTATCCTAATTTGGACAATTCTCCAATTGAAAAGAAATATATCGGTAAATTTGGAAGCGCTGTAGATATGATCTACAATCCTAAGAAAACTCTATTTCTAAAGTATGCGAAGGAGACAGGTCTAAAAGCAGTTAATGGTCTTTATATGCTAGTTGGCCAGGCAATTGCTGCTCAGGAAATCTGGAATGATATTAAAATCCCAAAGATTATAATTGATGAAATTTATGATGAACTAGAAAAGGGAGTAGAAAATTAAAAGATGAAAAATATAGTTTTAATTGGGATGCCCGGTTGTGGTAAAAGTGTTATTGGAGAAATAATCGCAGAAAAGATAGAAATAGCATTTATAGACATAGATGAATATATTGAAGCTAGTACAAATCTTACGATTACTGAAATATTTAAAAATGGTGAGGCTGGATTTAGAGACATAGAATCTATAGCAGTTGAGAAATTATCTAAAAAAATTCATGCAATTATTTCAACTGGTGGTGGAGTGATTAAAAGACATGAAAATATTTTGAATCTAAAGAAAAATGGCATTATAATTTACATAAACCGTCCTATTGAAAATATAGTAGCGGATATAGATGTTGAAACTCGCCCCTTACTAGCAAAGGATCCATCTAAGCTTTATAGATTGTTTGAGGAGAGAGGTCACTTGTACGAAAAATATTGTGACTATGAGGTTATGAATATTAGTAATATTTATGATGTAGTGAATAAAATTATGGAAATATATATAAATGAGATGTTGCTAATCAAATAACTTAACACAGAATGAAAGCTGTTGAACAATAATTGTCACCAGGTATTTTATCGTTTAACATTGAGTAATATGGAAATTATTATTGTGAAATGAATTCAAATAAAGTAATATAGATAGATAAGGTTAAATTCAAAACAACAAATTATCTATATTTAAAATGGAGAGTCAAATTAGGAGGAAATTAATAAATGTTTGAGATGAAAGAAAAATATAAAACAGGTATTGAGCATATCGATGTAGAGCATGAAAAACTTTTTGAAATAGGAGAGAGAGCTTATCAGTTACTGATAGATAAATATGATACGGATAAATACGATAAAATAGTTGGAGTAATTGAAGAATTAAAAGAGTATACAATTTATCATTTTAACGATGAAGAAGAATATATGATGAGCATAAATTATAAAAGATTATTTACCCAGAAAATCGACCATGCATTTTTTATTAAAAAAATAGAGGAAGTAAATTTAAATGAAATTGATAAAAATCAAGATGAAGCTATAATGGGAATATTGGCTTTTTTAAATGATTGGCTAATTAATCATATCTTAGAGAAAGACTTACTTATACCACTATTATAACTACAAGTGAGCAGAATACTAGATTCGGCACTTTAGATAATAAACTAACATGTATAAAAATATATTATGTACGTTGACAAATTATAAAAAAAGGTGTAGTTTATAACTAACATTAGCACTCGATAACATAGAGTGCTAACAAAATAAAAAATAAGAAGAATTGGTACGAAAGGGGAAATTTTAATTGGAAAAAAAGCAGTTTAAAACGGAGTCTAAGAGAATTCTGGATATGATGGTAAATTCAATATATACTCATAGGGATATTTTTTTAAGAGAACTTATCTCTAATGCTAGTGATGCTATTGATAAAATTTATTATAAGACATTAGCGGATGATTCATTGAATTTTGATAAAGGTAATTACTATATTACAATAGCCAGTGATAAGGAAGCTAGAACAATAAAGATTTCTGATACAGGAATTGGAATGACAGAAGCTGAACTTAGTGATAACCTAGGAGTTATAGCTAAAAGTGGCTCTTTAGCATTTAAAAAAGAAAATGAGATAAAAGATGGGTATGACATAATTGGACAATTTGGAGTGGGATTTTATTCTGCATTTATGGTAGCAGATAATATTACTGTTATAAGTAAAGTTTTTGGTAGTGATGAAGCACACAAGTGGGAATCTACTGGTGCAGAAGGTTATACCATAGAACCTTGCGTAAAAGATACTGTTGGAACAGAAATTACACTTAAAATAAAAGAGAATACAGAAGATGATAACTTTGATGAATTTCTTGATGAAAACGGATTAAAATCTATTATAAAGAAATACTCTGATTTTATTAGATACCCAATTAAAATGAATGTAACTGAATCAAGACCTAAAGAAGGTAGTGAAACAGAGTACGAGGACTATACAGAGGAAAAGACTGTAAATAGTATGGTTCCTATATGGAGAAAAAATAAAAGTGAACTTACTGATGAAGATTATAACAATTTTTACGCTGAAAAGCACTATGGATTTGACAAACCAGCAAGGCATATCCATATTAGTGTTGATGGTGTTATAAGTTATAATTCAATTTTATATATTCCAGAAAAAACACCTTATGATTTCTATACAAAAGAATATGAAAAAGGCTTAGAATTATATTCAAGTGGCGTTTTAATTATGGATAAGTGTGCAGATTTATTGCCTGACTATTTTAGTTTTGTAAAAGGAATAGTTGATTCAGAAGACTTGTCACTTAACATATCTAGAGAAGTACTGCAACATGATAGACAACTTAAACTTATAGCTAAAAACATTAAAACTAAAATTAAAAATGAGTTAGATAGTTTACTTAAAAATGAAAGAGAAGAGTATGAAGAATTCTACAAATCTTTCGGAAGACAATTAAAGTATGGTATTTATAGCGATTTCGGAAGTAATAAAGATGTTTTGCAAGATTTATTGTTGTTTTATTCATCAAAGGAGAAAAAGAATGTTACTTTAGATGAATATGTTTCTAGAATGCCAGAAGATCAAAAATATATTTATTATGCTTCAGGAGAATCAAACGCGCGAATTGAAAAATTACCACAAATTGAAATGGTATCAGACAAAGGATTCGAAATTTTATATTTCACGGATGAGGTAGACGAATTTGCTGTGAAAATGATAATGAAGTACAAAAAAAAGGAATTTAAATCTGTATCAAGTGGTGACTTAGGTATAGAAGTAGATGAAAAAGAAAATCCATCTAGCACTGATGAAAAAGACAATAAAGAATTATTTGAACATATGAAAAGTGTTTTAGCAGGTAGAGTTAAGGATGTTAGGGCATCAAAAAGACTTAAGAACTACCCAGTATGTTTATCAAATGATGGTGACCTTACAATAGAAATGGAAAAAACATTAAATTCTATGCCTAATAATGAAAATATAAAGGCAGATAAGGTTTTAGAAATAAATATAAATAATGATATGTTTAAAGTACTTAAAGAGTCTTTCGAAAAAGATAAAGTTAAGTTAGATTTATATACTAATATATTATATAATCAGGCTCTACTGATTGAAGGATTACCGATTAATGATCCGGTAGAATTCACAAACAATATATGTAAAGTAATGATATAAGAAAAATACGCTTTTAATGAAAAATTAAGCATATTTATGAGCTATAAACGGACATTAGTTCGTTTATAGCTTATTCCTACCATTAAAGAATTAATAGATAACTGTCCCTACAAAGGAGGAAATACTTATGGTGAAACTCATCGCAACAGATATGGATGGTACCTTATTAAATGACAATGGAAATATAAATGAAAAAATATTTGACTTAATACATGCCTTTAATGAGAAGGATATAAAATTTGCAGCAGCAAGTGGCAGATTTTACTCTCAACTGAGCAAAAATTTTGAAAAGGTCAATACGGATATTATATTTATTGCCCATAATGGAGCTCTTGTTAAGTATAATAACAAGGGTAAGACATTGTATGAAAACAGTATTGATAAAGAAGAAATAGAGTCTGTGGTGAATTTAAATCCAAAGCTAGGAGAGGAATTATTTTTAGCTGGAGAAAATGAGGCATATATAGTAAATCCATCAGAAAATATGTTGAATAACTTTACATCCTTTGAGGTGCCTGTGGTAATATTAAAATCTTTTAGCGAAATAAAAAATCCGATATATAAGATTACTTATTATATGACTGATGGAGTTAAACCGCCTATAGTGGATTATATAAAGGAGAATTTGAGTGATAAGCTTGAATTTGTTGTATCTGGCGACAAGTGGATAGATATAATGAACAAAGGTATAAGTAAAGGAAAGGCTATAAATATGATTCAAGAAAAATTTAAAATAAATCAAAAGAACACAATGGTTTTTGGAGATTATTATAATGATTTGACTATGTTTAAAGCAGCGCATTATAGTTATGCAATGAAGAATGCTCCAGAAGATGTGAAAAAACACGCTAACTTTATTGCAGAAAGCAATAATGAAGATGGAGTTTATAATGTGATAGCTTCTTTGTAGAAATAAATGCTTTTTATACAATTAGTTAATGAATTTAAAACAAAGTATAGCCTTTCCTAATAATGGGAGAGGCTATTTTTGGCTGACCCTGTAAGTTATTCGTTGAAGTTCTAGAAATCTCTTTGGATTGTCATTACGCAAAAATTATATGTTTCAATCTATTTACTTATAATCAAGACAATGGTAAAATTACATTGAACGACGTTCAATGTAATTACAGTGATTAATAAACCGTTAACTATTGGAGGGATTATGGGAATAACAGAAAGAAGACAATTAGAAAAAGAGATCATAAGAAAAAAAATAATAGATGCCACAAATGATATATTAGTGGAAGAAGGCTATGAAAATTTATCTATTCGTAAGATTGCTAGTAGGATTGAGTATTCTCCAGGTATTATTTATCACTATTTTAAGGATAAGGCTGAAATAGTATCTTTTGTTGTAGCACAAGGGTATGGAAACATATTAAAAACTATAAGTGAGATTCCTATAGATACTGAAAACCCAGATAAGACAATAGTAAATGGGATGAGGTCTTATATTGAACTTATGCTAGAAAATCCACAGCAGTTTAGGGTTGTTTTAATGAATGATATTGAAGCTATCCAAGAGAAAGTAAATATGCTGCAGGAAGGTATTTCAAAGGAAAGAAAAAGTATACAAGGGCTTTGTAAGTTAGTAGAATTGGCGATCAAAAAAAACATTTTCAGAAAAATGGATATTGAGCTTACAGCACAAATAATATGGACATCGACTCATGGGCTTGTTTCTAGATTAATATTAGAAAAAAATATTACTAAGCAACAAAAAGAGAGACTTATAAATCATCATTTTGAAATTCTTATTAATGGATTATTAAAATAAAGGGGGATGCAAGTATGAAAACAGTTATTATTTATGCATCTAAACATGGGTGCACAGAAAAATGTAGCAATCTTTTAAAGGATAAGTTACATGGTGAAGTGAAAATTGTAGATATAAAAAAGGAAAGTATGCCGGAAATAATTTTGTTTGATAACATCATTATCGGCGGGTCAATCTACATGGGAAGAATTCAAAAGGAAGTAAATGCGCTTTGTTTAAAAAATATCAGTGCATTAAAAAAGAAGAAACTTGGATTTTTTATTTGTTGTATGAGTGAAAATGAGATTGCAGAAAAACAGATACACACCTCTTTTCCCGAAGAATTGTTAACAGATGCAATTGCAACACAATACTTCGGAGGAGAGTTCATATTTAAAAAAATGAATGTCCTTGAAAGATTTATTATTAAGAAGATTAGTAAAACTAATAAGGATACATCAACGCTTTCGCAGGAAAATATTAATAAATTTGCACAGTTAATAAACAATGCTTAAGTTGAGGGATGGTGGGATTAAATGAAGAAAATTTTAAAAGTCACAGTATCTATATCCATTCTCCTATTTTTAATTGCTATAGTCGGAGTGGTTTTTATTACTCGCGGACTCAAATCGGGTATCAATCTAGTCGTTAATGATGTGGATTTGTCATCATTAAGTGATGGAATGTACAATGGGAAATATAATGCTGGAAGATGGTCTAATGAGATGAATATAACAATTAAAGAACATAAAATTATTAAAATAGATGTGGTGAAGGATGTTTTTTTCTCAAAACCAGAGGTTACGGAAGCACTGATAAGTAAGGTTCTAGAAAAACAAAATACTAATGTAGATGTTATTTCGGGGGCAACAGTAACTTCCAAAGCATATTTAAAGGCTATTGAAAATTCATTAAAGCAATAAAACAACAGACATGCACAGAATATGGTTAATAACATTTATATCTAAAGTGAATACATTTTTTTTAGGTGGCTGTAGAAATCAATACTTTTTTATACAATTAATTGATGAATTTAAAAGAAAGTATAGCCTTTCCTAGTAATGTAAGAGGCTATACTATTTTCATACAGTTTTTAAATTACAACAATTAATTTGTATTAGGAAAATACTTAATTGACCAATTTTGTATCATTTCTAATGCTGGAAAAAGGTCTTTCCTAATTTCTGTCAGTAGAAATTCTACCTTAGGTGGAACTTTGGGGTAAATAATTTTTTTTATTAAACCATCCCTCTGAAGTTCCTGTAATTTTTCATTAAGAACTTTTTGACTAACACCGCAGGTTATTCTTTGAAGTTCTAAAAATCTCTTTGGACCATCATTTAGATGGCATAAGATTACAGCTTTCCATTTTCCTCTAATTAATTCCATTCCAAGATCTATATTACAAACGTATTGCTTACCATTATAGCTAATCATTTTTACACCCACCTTATATAAATCAATCAAATGAAAATATAATAAATAAATATTATTATATACTATTTGAGTTTTAGTATCAATTCACATGGAAATAAATATGGTGAAGAGCATCTGAAATGCAGCAATTCATACCTTTTGGTAAGTTACCTTACAAAAAAGTGCGTACTTGTCCTATGTTTTTTAATGGCGTATACTTTCAAGTAGAAATGTATTTAATTTAATGCTAAGGAGTGTGGAAATTTTAATGATTACTATAGTCGCAAAAAATTCAATTAAACAAACCAAAGTAGAAGAATTCAAGGGTTTAGCAGAAAAACTTATAAAAGAAAGCAGAAAAGAAAAGGGAAATATATCGTACAATTTATATCAAGACGCTAACAAATGTAATGTATTAACATTTATAGAAGAGTGGGAAAATGAAGATGTAATTAAGAGTCATAATAACTCAGAACATTTCACTAGTATTGTTCCCCAATTTGAAGATTTACAAGAAAGTCAGTCAGAGGTTAATTTATATAAATTGATATAACGAAATATTTTATTCGGAGAATAAAATTAGGAGGTAGCATAAATGAAAGTTGTAGCTTTTAATGGTAGTCCCAATAAAGAAGGAAATACTTATCATGCAATAAAAATGGTTGCAAATGAACTTGAAAAAGAGGGAATAGAAACGGAAATCATTCATGTAGGTAACAAGTCAATTAGAGGATGTATTGCTTGTAATCAATGTGCAAAAAATAAAAATAAAAAATGTGTGCTTCCAGGTGATGATGTTAACGAGTGGATTCAAAAAATGAATGGAGCAGATGGAATAATTTTAGGTTCTCCTGTACATTACGCATCAATTGGAGGAACTATGAAATCATTTATAGATAGAGCTTTCTATGTTGCGGGTAATAATGAGGGAATGCTAAGACATAAGGTTGGTGCATCTGTTGTTGCTGTAAGGAGAACAGGAGGAATTCCAACTTTTAATCAGCTAAACAATTATATTAATTATTCGGAAATGTTAATGCCAACTTCAAATTATTGGAATGTTATTCACGGTACAAGCCCCGGTGAGGCATTACAAGATGAAGAAGGGGTGCAAATTATGAGAGTGCTTGGGAAGAATATGGCATGGCTTATGAAATTAGTTGAAAATGGAAAAGAAAATATTAAAGCACCAGAAAGAGAAGAAAAAATATTCATGAACTTTATTCGTTAATGGGGTATCTTATAAGATGGAAAAGAACTGCTTAATTTAAGTTGAGCAGTTCTTTTTCATTTTTTTTGTAGAATTACATCTATTACTCCATTTACCAATTCTGAAGTTGTTAATGCATATTCTACGAAGCGGTTGCATCTTCGCAGGTGATGATTTAAGGTAACGCAAGGTTGCAAATAATATACCTAAAGAGTTACAAAAGAATTACGATAATTAATGTAACCGTTACAATTATGAAAAAACATGTGCAAATGAAAAAAAAATTAAAGAGAATGGAGTGGTATTAAGTGAAAAAAATAAGCACTAAGATAATAGCTTTAAATGTTTTAGTTGTATTATTAACTGCATTATTGATTGGAGGAATGGCAACGTATAGAATGTCAGTCTCAAGTAAGAATACTATTACAACAATTGATAGGACTGTTAGGACAGATTATGATGGAAAAATCAAAAATCAAGTAGAAAATGTTATAACTATGCTCGAGGGCATTAGTAAAAAATATCAAGGTGGAGAGATGACTTTAGATCAGGCGAAGAAACTTGGAGCTGATTTAACACGTGAGATGAAATATGGTGAAGGTGGTTATTTTTGGATAGATACTGTTGAAGGAGTAAATGTGGTACTTCTTGGCGGGGAGAGTGAGGGTAAAAGTAGATATGATGCAAAGGATGTAAAAGGGAAATACTTAATAAAAGAAATTATTGCAAATGGATTAAAAGAAGAAGGAGGGTATACAGATTATTGGTTTCCTAAAGACGGAGAAGAAAAACCATTACCAAAGAGATCATATAGTAAGGAATTTAAAGATTTTGGGTGGGTTATTGGCACAGGAAATTATGTTGATGATATAGATAAATTTATTGGAAATGAAAAAACTATTTTGAATAAAGATTTTTTCGGAAGTGTAATTAATTTTGCAATTTTAGCTGTTGCAGTTATTGCATTATCTGTAATTGTTGCATTTTATTTTAGCAAAAAGATTTCTAATCCTATTTTAATTATAAGTAAACTATTGGATAAAACAGCAAAACTTGATCTAACATATGATAAGGAGTATGAAGGGATTTTAAAATATAAAGATGAAACAGGAGTTATTGCACAATCAGTTGTTGATTTAAGAAGTTCATTGAGGGAGATAACTATTAATTTGCAAGAAAATTCTCAGGAGGTTTTTAAGTCTTCAAAAGACATGGCTGTTGCTACGGATGAAACTGTGCAATCTATAGAAGCGGTATCTGTAGCAATTGAGGAGCTAGCAAAGGGTGCAACAAATCAAGTACAAGATGCGCAAAGTGGTGCTAGTGAATTGTCAAATCTTGCAGAAGGAATTAATACTGCCGTAAATAGTTCAGCACTGTTAAAAGATTATTCTAATGAAACTAAATTAGTAAATACAGAAGGGTTACAATCTATGAAGGTGCTTACTGAAAGATTTACGGAGAGTAACAAGTCCAATGAAGAAGTAGTTGAAAATATATCTTTGCTCGAGAATAAATCAAATTCTATTGGGAAAATCATAATCACTATACAGTCGGTAGCAGAACAAACGAATCTTTTAGCGTTAAATGCTGCTATTGAGGCAGCCAGAGCTGGGGAGGCTGGAAAAGGATTTGCAGTAGTAGCTGAGGAAGTAAGGAAACTTGCAGAAAAAACCGCAGAAGCTACTAATGAAATTACAAATATGATTGGTGAAATTCAAGGAGAAATCACTAAAGTAACAATGAACATAAATAAGGGGGTAAGTGTTAATAAAGAAGCAAATTTGGCTATGATGCTATCTCAAAAATCTTTTAATAGCATAGAAGAAGCTATTACTAATATGAT
>DAVZGU010000009.1:0-14660 GCA_052274215.1 Clostridium sp.
CATAATGAAAAATGCAGCGATAGCACTTAAGGAATTTGACGTAGATTACGAAGTACATATTCTTTCAGCCCATAGAGTACCAGAAAAATTAAAAGAAGTAATAAATGAAATGGAAGATAATGGGGTAGAATGTATCATAGCAGGAGCAGGACTTGCGGCGCATCTTCCAGGTGTAATTGCATCACATACAATAGTGCCGGTGATTGGAGTGCCAATTAAGGCGGCTCTTGGGGGTATAGACTCACTACTTTCAATTGTTCAAATGCCAAAATCAATTCCAGTTGCTACGGTGGGCATTAATAACAGCTATAATGCTGGGATGCTTGCAGTTCAAATTTTATCCCTTAAATATTTAGAACTTAAAAATAAATTAATTAAATATAGAGAAGAAATGAAAGAAAAATTTATAGCAGAGAATGAAGAAGATATAGAATTTTAAAATGAAATTTAAGGAATGCGGTTTACAAATTAAAAGGCTAAGGTTCAAATTTAAATATTAAGGAGTGATTGTTAATGGAAAATTCAGTATTGTTATATGAGGGAAAAGCAAAAAAAATGTTTAGCACAGATAAGAAGGATGAGGTAAGAGTATATTATAAAGATGATGCAACAGCATTTAATGGAATTAAAAAAGCTCAAATTGAGAAAAAGGGAATTTTAAATAATAGCATAACTACTATGTTATTTGAGTTACTAGAGAAGAAAGGTATAAAAACTCACTTTATTAAAAAAATAAGTGATAGAGAACAACTTTGTAAAAAGGTTGAAATAGTGCCTCTAGAAGTAATCGTAAGAAATGTGGCAGCTGGTAGCATGGCAAAACGATATGGAATAGAGGAAGGAACTAAGCTAAAAACAACAGTCTTTGAGTTAAGCTATAAAAATGATGAATTAGGTGATCCACTTATAAACGATTATCATGCAGTAGCAATGGGACTTTCGACTTTTGAAGAATTATTAGAAATATATAAAATGGCTTCAAAAATAAATGATATTCTAAAAGAAGTTTTTTTAAAAAAAGATATTAATTTAATAGATTTCAAATTAGAGTTTGGGAGATTTAATGGAGAAATAATTTTGGCAGATGAGATATCGCCAGATACGTGTAGATTTTGGGATGTTAAAACTGGAGAGAAATTGGATAAAGATAGATTTAGAAGAGATTTGGGTAATGTTACAGAAGCTTACGAGGAAATATTAAGTAGAATAAATAATAAATAGGATATATACAAGAAATAGTGAGGAGGGATTTCTTTGAATAAAGTTGCAGAATTAAACGGAATATCCATTAATGATGAAAATAAGCTAAAAGATGAAGATAAGTTTAAAGAGGAATGTGGTGTGTTTGGGGTTCTTTCACCGGATAAAGACTTAGATGTTGCATCTTTAACTTATTATGGACTTTATGCATTGCAGCATAGGGGAGAAGAAAGTGCTGGGATAGTATATTCGAATGGAACTACCCTCACTTGTGAAAAGGCTATGGGCCTTGTGTGTGATGTATTTAATGATGAAAAGATTAAACTGATGAAGGGTCATGCTGCCATAGGGCATGTTAGATATTCCACAACAGGAGGCAGTGAAGTAAAAAATGCACAGCCACTTTTAAGTAAATTTAGTCTTGGGGACATAGCGATAGCACATAATGGTAATTTAGTAAATGAAGATGTCATAAGAGAATTGCTAGAGGATTGTGGATATATGTTTCAAACATCCATAGATTCAGAAGTTATATTAAATTTAATTGCTAGAGGCGCAAAAAAAGGCATTGAAAAGGCTGTAGTGGATGCAATACAGGCGATTAAAGGGTCTTATGCAATAGTAATGCTTACAAAAGAAAAGTTAATAGGAGTTCGCGATCAAAATGGTATTAGACCTCTTTGCATAGGTACAATAGGCAATAGTTATATTCTTGCATCAGAAAGTTGTGCACTTGATGCAGTAGGTGCAGACTTTTTAAGAGATGTAAAGCCTGGTGAGATAGTAATAATAGATAAAAATGGACTTACATCAATTAATTTTGCGGAAAAAACTAAAAATGCAACTTGTTCATTTGAATATATATATTTTGCAAGACCAGACAGTACCATTGATGGGATTAATGTGTACACTTCAAGAGTGGCAGCTGGAGAGCAGCTATTTAAAGAATCACCAGTGGTTGCAGATATGGTTATAGGGGTTCCGGATTCAGGTATGGCCGCGGCAATAGGATATTCTAAAATATCTGGAATACCTTTTGGAATGGGTCTTATAAAAAACAGATATGTAGGTAGAACATTTATAAGTCCGACTCAAGAAATTCGGGAGAGGGCAGTGTCTGTAAAACTAAATGCATTAAAAATAAATGTAGAAGGTAAAAGAGTTATTCTAATAGATGATTCAATAGTCCGCGGAACCACAAGTAAAAGATTAGTTGAAATATTAAAAAAAGCTGGAGCGAAAGAAGTTCATTTTAGGGTTTGCTCACCAGTAGTAAAATATCCATGTTATTTTGGAATAGATACACCTTATAGAAAAGATTTAATTGGGGCGAATATTTCCGTAGATGAAATTAGACAAGAAATAGGTGCAGATAGTTTAGGATATCTAAGCATAGAGGGATTATTAAAATCCCTGGGTCATACTGAATTTTGCTTAGGGTGTTTTAATGGTACATATCCAGTATCAGCTCCATATGAAAACGAAAAAGAAAGATTAGAAAGGTAGGGGATATTCATGATAACTTATAAAGATGCAGGGGTTAATATTGAAGAAGGATACAAGTCAGTAAAGCTTATAAAAGAATATGCGGCAGCCACATTTACAAAAGGTGTTTTAAACCATTTAGGAAGTTTTGCTGGTATGTTCGAAATAGGCGAGGGTTATAAAAATCCTATTTTAGTTTCGGGTACTGATGGAGTAGGTACAAAACTCGATATTGCATTTAGAATGAAGAAATATGACACTGTAGGAATTGATTGCGTTGCTATGTGTGTAAATGATGTCCTTTGCCATGGTGCAAAACCACTTTTCTTTTTAGACTATATAGCTTGTGGTAAATTAGATTCTAAAGTATCATCACAATTGGTAAAAGGTGTATCTGATGGATGCATTCAATCAGGGTGTGCACTTATAGGTGGTGAAACTGCGGAAATGCCAGGGTTCTATAGAGATGGAGAATATGATATGGCAGGTTTTACTGTTGGTATAGTGGATAAACATAAAATTATTGACGGCTCTGCTATCAAAGATGGGTATTCACTTATAGGTATTGAGTCAACAGGGCTTCATAGCAATGGATATTCATTAGTTAGAAAATTAATGCCGGATTTAGATATTGATTTTAATGGTGAAAAGATTGGAAAGACACTTTTGACCCCAACAAAAATTTATGTGAAAACTATATTAAGTCTTTTAGAAAAATTCGATATAAAGGGAATGGCACATATAACAGGTGGCGGTTTTTATGAAAACATACCTAGAATGTTCAGTGGAAAATTCACAGCAGTGGTAGATAAAAATAGTTTTAATACTCCAGATATTTTTAAGCATCTTATGTCCCTCGGAGTAACGCAGGAACATATGTTTAATACATATAATATGGGAATAGGATATGTATTATGCGTTGAAGATAAGGATACTTTAAAGATTATAAAGACTATTAATGATCTAGGGGACAGAGCATATAAAATTGGGCACGTTGAAGCTGGAGGTGCAGGAGTTTGCTTAAAATAGCTGTACTGATATCAGGGAGCGGAAGCAATCTTCAAGCTATAATAGATAATATAGAAAGTGGATACTTAAACTGCTTCATAGAAGCCGTAATTAGTGATAAAAAAGATGCATATGGCATAAAAAGAGCAAAATCTAAAAATATAAAAACATATATATTAGATAGAAAACAATTAGGCACCGGGATTTCAGGTGAAATATTAAGAATTGTCGACGGAAAAGTAGATCTAATAGTGCTCGCTGGATTTTTATCTATACTTCAAGGGGAACTTCTTTGTGTATTCAAAAATAAAATCATTAATATTCATCCAGCCCTTATTCCATCTTTTTGCGGGGAAGGAATGTACGGTATGAAAGTTCATGAAAAAGCTATAGAATACGGTGTTAAAGTTTCAGGATGTACTGTCCACTTCGTAGATGAAGGTACAGACTCAGGACCAATTATAATTCAAAAGGTTGTCGATGTTTATAGTCAAGATACCGCAAAAGATTTGAAGCTAAGGGTTTTAAATGAGGAACATAAAGCACTACCAGAAGCTATTAAATTAATAAGTGAGAAAGAAATAGAAATTAAAGGAAGAAAAGTATTAGCTATTGGAAAGGTGGAGTAATAATGATTAAGACAGCACTAATAAGTGTGTTTGATAAAGAAAATATTTTAGTCCTTGCAACATCCCTTCAAAACAATGGGGTAGAGATTATATCTACAGGTGGAACTTTTAAGTATTTAAAAGAAAATGGCATAAAAGTTTCCGAAATTTCTGATGTTACAGGATTTGAGGAGATATTAGATGGAAGAGTTAAAACATTACATCCAGTTATTCATAGTGGAATACTAGCAGTGAGAGATAATAAGGAGCACATGGCAACTATCGAGGCTAAAGGAATAAAACCTATTGATATGGTAGTAGTTAATCTTTATCCTTTCTTTGATAAAGTATGCGAAGATATAAATTTTCAGGAGAAAGTTGAGTTTATTGATATCGGTGGACCAACTATGTTAAGAGCGGCAGCTAAGAACTTTAAGGATGTTATTGTACTCAGTGACACAACAGATTATGAAAACATTATAAAGAAAATGGATGCTAAAGAAGAAGTGGATTTCAAAACTAGAAAATATCTAGCAGGCAAAGTGTTCAATTTAATATCAGCTTACGATGCAGCAATAAGTAATTTCTTACTGGGTGAGGATTCATATCCAGATTATTTGTCTGTTTCTTATAAAAAACAAATGGATTTAAGATATGGTGAAAATCCTCATCAAAGTGCAGCTTATTATGTATCGACTGCAGGAAATGGAGCAATGAAGGATTTCCAGCAATTTAATGGCAAGGAATTATCTTATAATAATATAAAGGACATGGATATTGCATGGAAGGTAGTATGCGAATTTGATGAAATTGCTTGTTGCGCTTTAAAGCACAATACACCTTGTGGAGTAGCAGTAGGGGATAGTGTAATCGATACATATAAAAAGGCATATGAATGTGATCCAATGTCTATTTTTGGAGGCATTGTCGCTTTTAACAAAAAGGTAGATAAAGAAACTGCAGAGGAACTTATAAAGATATTTTTAGAGGTGGTTATTGCACCAGAGTTTGACGACGATGCGTTACTAGTCTTAAAATCTAAGAAGAATTTAAGAATTATAAAATGTTTAAGTAAAGCAGAAGGCGAAATTAATATAGTTAATGTTGATGGCGGAATATTAGTACAAAGTTCAGATGATAAATTATGTGGCGATATAAAAGTAGTTACGAAGAAAATACCAACTGAGGCAGAAATGAAAGATTTGATATTTGCCATGAAAGTAGTTAAATATGTTAAATCAAATGCTATTGTAGTGGTTAAAGATGGGGTGACTAAGGGGATTGGTTCAGGTCAGGTAAATAGAATATGGGCAGCAGAGCAATCATTAGAAAGAGCAGTAGATGCTACAATAATGGCATCAGATGCATTTTTCCCATTTGGAGATGTTGTGGAGCTTGCTGCAAAATATAACATAAAAGCCATTATTCAACCAGGTGGTTCTATTAAAGATGCAGAATCAATAGATGCATGTAATGAAAATGGAATTTCTATGGTAGTTACTGGTATTCGACATTTCAAACATTAGGAGATGAATATATGAAGGTATTAGTTATTGGTTCTGGAGGACGCGAGCATGCTTTAGTGTCGAAGGTTGCAGAAAATACCAGTGTTGAAAAGGTGTACTGTGCTCCTGGTAATGGTGGCACTTGTAGAGAAAATAAGTGCGAGAATATTGATATTAGGCAAATGGATGAACTTTTAGCATTTGCTATAAAAAACAAGGTAGATATCACAATAGTTGGATCAGAGGAATGGCTTGTACAAGGTATAGTAGATAAATTTAAAGAAAATGGACTTAAGATAGTAGGACCTAGTGAAAAAGCAGCAAAGCTTGAAGGCAGTAAGGCTTATTCTAAAGAATTTATGAAGAAATACGGCATAAAAACAGCTGCATACGAAGTATTTGAAAATGAAAATGAAGCTACTGAGTATTTGAAAAACTGTGAATATCCTATAGTAATTAAAGCAGATGGATTGGCAGCAGGTAAAGGGGTTATTATATGTAATGATTTTACTGAGGCTGAGAAAAGCATAAATGATTTTATGGTATTAGATATATTTAAAGGTAGCGGAAAGAAAATTATAATTGAAGAGTTTTTAGAAGGCGTAGAATCGTCGATACTATCTATAACAGATGGAAAAGTTATAATTCCTTTTGTATCTTCAAAAGATCATAAACAAATATTTGATAATGATAAAGGACCTAATACAGGAGGTATGGGTGCTATAGCACCAAATCCATATTGTAATAAAGAGGTATTAGATGAATTTTATGAAAATATATTAAGGCCTACGCTTAAAGGAATTCAAGAAGAAGAAATGGATTATACGGGCATAATATTTTTTGGTATAATGATAACGAAAAAGGGTGTATATTTGCTTGAATATAATGTGAGATTTGGAGATCCTGAAACACAAGCGGTTCTTCCACTTATGAAAAGTGATTTTACAGAGCTTGTAATTAGTGCTATAAATGGGTCACTTGTGAACTTTAATTTGGAATGGAATGAAGGATATTCTTGCTGCTTAATTGCTGCATCGAAAGGTTACCCAGGTATTTATAATACAGGGCTTGAAATAAGTGAGACAGGTAAATTAGAAGGTAAGTTATTCCTAGCAGGTGCAACGCGTGAAGATGGTATTATGAAGACAAATGGCGGAAGGGTGCTTGGAATAACAGGTTTTGGTGAAACATTAAAAAAAGCAAGGGAAATAGCTTATGTTGATATGAAAAAAATTCAGTTCGATGGAATGTACTATAGAACAGATATCGGAAAATTAAAATAACAGAAAAAGCAGATGATTTATTTCATCTGCTTTTTCTGTTATTTAAGAATATTAGAAAATGCTTATAAGCATTTTCACGGCAACAGCCAAAGACATTGTTACAAATATAGGTTTTATAAGTTTTGAACCCTTATTTAATGCAACGGTTGTACCCATTTTAGCACCTAGAATCATAGATACCGCAACAGGTACCCCTATCATGTAATTTATTTTACCGCTTATGGCAAATAAAACAAGAGCTGTAATATTGCTTATAAAGTTTAAAATACGGGCATTAGCGGAAGATACTACAAAGTTAAACCCGAAGATACTTATAAATCCAAATACTAAAAAAGAACCAGTTCCAGGGCCGAAAAAACCATCATAAAAACCTAGAGAAAGAGCAAGGATTATACCGTATATAACATTTTTTTTAGTAAGTCCTTGAAATTTATCCTCAAGTCCTAAAGATTTAGAAAAAAGAGTATAAATTCCGATAAACAAGATTAGAACTAATACCAACGCATTTAGAAATTTCTGGTCTACATTTAGTACTGTTCTAACACCTAACATTGCACCTATGAACGTAAAGGGAATAAGATATTTTAAAAGTTTAAAATCAGCTTTACCTGATTTTATAAATCCGAGAGAACTAGTAAAAGAGCCAGCAGTGGCACTGAATTTGTTAGTGCCAAGCACCATGTGAGGAGGAAGACCTGCAAGCATAAAGGCTGGGACACTTATTAAACCACCGCCCCCTGCTATGGAATCTACAAAGGATGCTAAAAAACCAGCCATGCATAGAAGAATAATTTTAGTGATCATATGGCACCTACCTAATTTTTATTATTTAAAAGTGAATATAAAGTCTTACTATCAATATAGATGATTTCCAAGATATTGTAAAGGAATACATTGGTGATTTAAGTCAAGCAATAATCAAAATAGACTAGTATACTAATTTATAATTTATTTGAATACGCCTTAATAGCCTATTGATTTATATGTAATATATACGTATTATATATAGATGGGATTAAAAAATTATAAATATTTCTCCCAATGCGAAATTAACAAAATAAACGTTATGAAAATAATATAATATGGGGAGGATTTAAAATGGTAGAACAAAACGAAAAAACAATTGAAGCGGATAGTAACAAACAGGGTATTAAATGTGGAAATTCAAATGAGGTCAAAGCTATAAAACCGACTTTTGTAGATGCATTTACAGCTAGCCTTATAGATTTGATAGTTATAGGAGCAATATCAGCAGTAGGAGTATTTGTAATAGATGCGGTGATTAAATTAGCAGGATATGCTGTAGCTCAAAAGTTCCAAATGTCATTTGTAATCTTTATGGTTGTTATGGTACTATACATGAGCATTATGGAAAGTGGAAAAACGTCTGCTACATTTGGTAAGAAAGTATCTGGACTAATTATTACAAAAAGATAGGAGTTTGAGAAAATAATATGCAAAAAAGAAAAGAATATGAATTTTATATAGAAAACTTAGAATTTCCAGCACAAGGCATAGCATTTTACGAAGGTGAAAAAGTTTTGATAAAAAATACATTGCCAGGGCAAAAGGTAATTGCTAAAGTAGCAAAAAAGAAACAAGATGTAGTAGAAGCAAAGCTTGTAAAAATACTTGAGGATGTAGACTACAAAGTTGAGCCTCCTTGCAAGATTACAGATTTATGTGGAGGATGTAGTCATCAATTTCTTTCTTATGAAAAACAATTAGAATTTAAAAAACAACAGGTTTTAAAGTTGTTTGAACAAGCAGAAATAAAAGATTTTGAGTTTCTAGGTATAGAAAAGAGTCCTGAACAGTTCGAATATAGAAATAAGATGGAATTTACATTTGGTGACTTTCGAAAGGGTGAAGAATTAACTCTAGGAATGCATACCAAAGGAAGAAGCTTTAGCATAGTTACTGTTGATGATTGTAGAATAGTGGATGTGGATTTTAGAGAAATTCTGAAATTAGTATTAAACTATTTTAAAGAGTTAAAATTGACACACTATAATGTAATGGGACGTGATGGATATTTAAGAAACTTAGTTATCCGAAAGGCACAAAATACTGGTGAAATATTAGTAAATATAGTAACTACATCTCAAGTAGATTTTGATTTTAGTGAAATAACTAATATGCTTAAGGAATTAAAATGTGATGGAATCATTACAGGAATAATACATACATTTAATGACTCACTATCAGATATAGTTCAAGCTGATAAAACTGAAACATTGTATGGAAGAGAATACATTATGGAAGAATTATTAGATCTTAAGTTCAAAATTAATCCTTTTGCTTTTTTTCAAACAAATACAAAAGGGGCAGAAAAGCTTTATAGCTTAGTTAGAGATTTTTTAGGCGAATCAGAATCAAAGGTAGTATTTGATTTATATTGTGGAACGGGAACTATAGGACAAATTGTTGCAGCTAAAGCAAAAAAAGTTTTGGGAATAGAATTAATAGAAGAAGCAGTTGCTGCTGCAAATGAAAATGCAAGAATTAATAAATTAGACAATTGTGAGTTTATAGCAGGGGATATAGCGAAGGTTATTAAAGAGGTAAAAGATAAACCAGATAGCATTATTCTAGACCCTCCAAGAGCTGGAGTACATCCTACAGCATTAGATTATGTAATAAAATTTGATGCCAGGCACATAGTTTATGTTTCTTGCAACCCTAAAAGTCTAGTAGTTGATTTGAAGGAAATGATAAATAGAGGATATAAGGTGCAAAAGGTAATACTAATGGATATGTTCCCACACACTCCTCATATTGAGACTATTGTGGATATAGTGAAAGTTGTGTAGTCATATATATATCAAGGGCTAAGATAGAACTAAGGAGATAATTTTCCTAGTTCTATTTTTTTTGCTTTTTTTAGGGGCGAAGCTAGATAAAAACTCCGAATAAATACCCCGAAAATCTGCATTAACCAGTAGTGAACTATTGTATATAATGGTATAATTTACTTGTTAGAGTTGTTTGAAAATCGTAATATTAGGCATAAAGATTATCTGAAAGGTACTTGTCACCTTTCAAAAATTGGAAATAAATTTTCAATAAGGAGTGCATCAATCAGTAATCTACGAATTAATAAAAGCTAATAAATGGAGTTCTTAAAATTTGCAAAACAAAAATTACTTATATAATAGGGGGGGAATATGATTCGATTAAGACCATATAAATTAAGCGATTCGGAATATATTTTAAATTGGTTTAACGATGAGTTCACTTTCACACAATGGTGTGCAGATAAATTCACATATCCATTAACTAAAGAGCAATTGAATGAGTATTATCATAATTATGAAGAGGATGATAATGCGTGGATAATGAGTGCTCTTAATAAAGAAGGAACACCTGTAGGTCATTTTTTGATGCGTATGGTAGATTATCGAAATGAAAGCATCCATTTAGGATTTATTGTTGTAGATTCACAAATTAGAGGAAAGGGGTATGGAAAAGAGATGCTATCTTTGGCCATAAGATATGCTTTTGACATATTAAAGGTAAAGAGAGTTACTTTGGGTGTATTTGATAACAATCTTTCTGCTCATTATTGCTACAAAGCAACAGGAATTGTAGATGAAAAGTATAATGAAGGGATCTTCACGTATGGAAACGACAAATGGGGGATTTATGATATGGCAATAGAAAAATAAGTATCCTCATTATGTGCAAATGATTTAATTTGCTTTCTTCTGATAAATCGGAGCAAGTTGCAGATGCTGAAAATTATTTTTATTTGTGTTGTTTAATTAACGAAAATAAATTTACGTAAAGGAGATAGAGAAATGGGAATAATTACATTAACTTTACCAACCAAAGAATATGAGAGACAAGTTTTGGATTATAAAAATGAATTTGAGATAAATGGTGACAGTATGGATGGCACAGCAGGATTACAAAAATCCAGAAGTTTTGATGAATGGTTTTCTGTAATTATAGATAATTTGAAAGAAGAAACTGTCAGAACTGGGTTTGTTCAAGCATCCACCTATTTAGCAGTAAGGACATGTGATCAAAGAGTAATTGGTATGATAGATATCCGTCATCGCCTAAATGATTATTTGTTTCAATTCGGTGGGCATATCGGATATAGTGTAAGAAAATCTGAACGCAGAAAAGGATATGCAAAAAAAATGCTTTGTTTAGCTTTGAAAAAATGCAAGAATATAAATATCACAAAGGTTCTTGTTACTTGTGATAAAGGAAATATTGCATCAGCAAAAACGATTATTTGCAATGGTGGTGTCTTAGAAAATGAAGTTTTAGAGGGCGAACGAATTACACAAAGATACTGGATATATTTGTAATGAAGATAGATAGCATAACTTTATCAATTAATTAGTGAAAAATCATGTAATTGTGTAGCCATATATATATGGTTAAGGATTGAGTTTTCTTAATCCTGTTTTTTTGATTTTTTTCAGGGGAGAGACTAGATAAAAACCCTGAAATTTCACGTTAATTGGTAGTTAGCTATTGTATATAATGGTATAATTTATTCGTTGAAGTTGTTTGAAAATCCTGATATTAGGCGAAGTAACGAGGAGAGAATTAAGTGAGTATAGTATGTATTGGAGATAGTTTAACTTTTGGATATGGAGTTAATAAATCAGAAAATTGGGTTAGTCTTATAGCTAAAAGGATAGAAGGGAAAATTATTAATAAGGGGATACCGGGAGACACAACATGCGAAATGAAAGAAAGGTTCAGAAAAGATGTTGTTAATTACAATCCAGCAAAGGTTTTAATTATGGGAGGGACAAATGATATATTTTCAGAAGTAAATATTGATACTATTTTTAAAAATATAAAAAGCATGGTAGAAATGTCTGAAACAAATAATATAGTTCCGATAATACTAATACCATTACCGGTTAAAAAAGATATTTTAATAAAATTAATGTTTGAAGATATGGATTATAAAAAGGTTGATGAGCAGTTAGTAGAGCTACGGAATTTATTAATCAATTATGGAAATGAAAAAAATATTACATCTATAGATTTAGGAAATATTTTATCAAAGACCATAAATATAGAAGAATATTTTTTAGCTGATGGAATACATGTATCAAAAGAAATTCATAAAGAAATGGCTGAAATAATATACAAAGATAATTTTACTAATTAAGAGGAGAAAATTAGAAATGAATTAATAAGGTAGTACCTAATAATGGGATAGCTAAATTAAAAATTATTACTATAAATAATTAGATTGAGAAATAATATATTTAACATGAGCACAATTATTTCTGTAATTTAATCAAAACATGTACCCTTTTTTATTTGAATGGCATATTAAAGTAGTATAAACTCAAATAAGGAGGGTACGTGATGGTAGAGGTAATTACACAATATGTATTAATAGTTCTTTTAGTAATGGGACTTGGGTATTTAGCTTATTTGCTAAAAGAAAAAGGTGTAAATATTAAGGATGACTATTTTGGTCTTGCTTATATAATACTTGGTTCTTTAACTGCTGCAGAATCTACACCTGAAAACGCTAAGAAAATTATTAGAATTGTTTCAAAAGCAGTGCAATATGTAGAAACTAACTATAAAAACAGCGAAAATACCCTTAAAGAAGA
The DNA here is from genome assembly GCA_052274215.1 of Clostridium sp. Taxonomy (GTDB): domain Bacteria; phylum Bacillota; class Clostridia; order Clostridiales; family Clostridiaceae; genus Clostridium_AD. Next base: position 12,690 of record DAVZGU010000009.1, read on the forward strand.
AGAAGCTATTAAAATTGTAAAAGAAGGAACTAATTTATTGGATTTTAAAAGTAATGTAGATGATGAAAGCGTAAAATATTTAATAAGAGTAGCTGCGGCGTTATTGCCACCAACTAATAAAAAAATAGATTGAGAATAGTGGGGACTGAAATTAGAACGAATTACTGTATTGACCAGTAGAAAAATCTTATTTTGCCGGTCAATATTTTTATATAAAATTGAGTAAAATCGATATAAAAGAATAAAAACTCATCTAAAAACAGAAACTAATGTTCTGTTTTTTTATTTAAATCTCTTTACCTTTTGCTAATAAACATATAGAATAACAAATGTATGATAAAATTTTACTGGAGGATTTTTATGAGTTTTGATAAAGAAGAAATTCAAACATATGATGTGACAGACTTAACTTCTCTAGAAAAACTAGAGCCTGTGAGGATAAGACCTGGTATGTACATAGGGTCTACAGGAAGTAAAGGCCTACATCATTGCATATGGGAGATTTTAGATAATTCTATAGATGAGATAGCTAATGGCTACGGCGATAGAGCTGAAATTATATTAAATAAAGATAAAAGTGTCACTATTGTTGATAATGGTAGGGGTATTCCAACAGGAATACATCCTATAAAAAATAAATCTGGTGTAGAAATGGTATTTACTGAGCTTCATACTGGCGGAAAGTTTAATAATAAAAATTATAAAACTTCTGGTGGACTTCATGGTGTTGGAGCAGCAGTTGTAAATGCATTATCAGAATGGTTACTAGTTGAAATAAAGCAAAAGGGAAAAATTTTCACTCAAAGATTTGAATATGCTTATGATTCTGAGTTAAAAAGACTTATGCCAGGTACACCGGTGGGTAAGCTTGAAATAATAGGAGAAACAAAAAAAACAGGTAGTAAAATTACTTTTATGCCGGATAAAAATGTATTCACTACTTTGGAATTCAGCTACGATTTTATTGATGAAAGATTACAAGAATTGGCGTTCCAAAATAAAGGAATTACCTTAGTGTTTAAAGATAAGAGAAAAGACGGAAACGCCATGAAGGAATATCACTCTGACAGGGGTCTTCTAGATTTTATTGATTATTTAAATGAAAGCAAAACTCTTCTTCACAAGGACCCTATATTTTTTCAAGGTGAAAAGGAGATAAATGGGATACAATTGTACGGAGAAATATGTATTCAATTTACTGATTCTACTACAGAATACATTGCTAGCTATGTAAATAACATACCAACTACAGAATCTGGAACTCATGAAACTGGATTTAAAACAGGGATGACAAGGGCTTTTAAAGAAGGAGCTAAAAAGCTTAATCTTTTAAAAGAGAAAGATAAGGAATTTGAAGGTGACGATTTAAGAGAAGGAATGACAGCAATAGTTAGAATTAAAATAAGTAACCCAATCTTTGAAGGCCAAACTAAAAGCAAACTAGGAAATAATGAGGCATACAGCATGATGAATGAATTGTGTTATGTTAAAATTTTAGAATGGATAGAAGACAATAAAGAGATGGCTACTAATATAATAAATAATGCGCTTTCTGCCGCATCTAGGCGGGACAAAATAAAAAAGATTAATGAAGCGGAAAGAAAAAAGGTAGGTAAGGGAGCAGCTCCTCTTGCAGGGAAAATTGCTGTATGTACAATAAAAGATTCAAATGTTACAGAATTTATAGTAGTTGAAGGAGACTCAGCTGGTGGAAGTGCTAAGCAAGCTAGAGATAGAAGGTTTCAATCTATAATGCCATCAAAAGGTAAAATTATGAATACAGAAAAGCAAAAGCTAGAAAATGTACTAGCTAGCGAAGAGTTAAAAATATTCAACACTGCCATTGGAACGGGAGTTTTAGATAATTACCATGAAAAAGATTTAAAATATGATAAAATAATTATTTTAAGTGATGCAGATGTTGATGGCTATCATATTAGAACATTATGGATGACTTTTATTTATAGATAT
>DAVZGU010000010.1:0-14614 GCA_052274215.1 Clostridium sp.
TCATTACCCTCTTTATCAATGCCAATAGGGTCTTGCAGGTAAACTTCTCCTTTTGTTTTCTTATTATTGCGAATAAGCATAAGTATCTCGTTTTCTATGCACCTTGCAGCATAGGTGGCAAGCCTTGTTCCCTTACTTATATCAAAGGAATCAATGGCTTTAATAAGACCTACAGTTCCAATAGATATGAGGTCATCTACATCCTTTCCTGGATAGGAATATTTTTTTACTATATGTGCAACTAGTCTTAAATTTCGTTCAACTAATACACCTTTAGCTAGTAACTCGCCGTCCTTTAACTTTATTAAATAGGATTTTTCCTCTTCTTCACTTAATGGTTGAGGGAATGAACTACTACCAGTTATATAAGCCGTCAAAAGTGTAACATTTCCAATCATATCTAATAAACAATTTATGAAAAACACAGATGTTCCTCCTAATAGAGCTTATTAATATAATATGATTTATTTTATTAAAAGTGCCTGTACATGGAAATTTATTTTATTGTTTTATAAATTTCTTTACTTCATAGCTTTAACTACTTTTCTGAATATTGGAGCTGCCGTGCCTCCGCCTTCTTCATCTGCTACACCTTTTACATTACTCATCTCAATATTATTCACATATACAACCATAGAATAATTTTTACCGTTTGAATTGAAAAAGCCAACAAACCATCCATCGGAACACTTCTGACTTTCTTTTTTCCCATTTACTAATTTGTTTACATAGTATGTAGTAGTCCCCGTCTTCCCACCTATATCCCTGCCTTTAATTGAAGCCTCGGTTCCTGTGCCTTTGTTAACTACATCCATCATATGAAGTTTCACAGCTTCTGCAGTTTCTCTTTTTAATACGGTCGTATTTTTAGGGGTAATTTCCCCTAGAATTTTATTATCATCATTTACGTATGCATCTATTATGCTTGGCTGAACATATACTCCATTATTTATGATAGTATTAGGAATACTCATGGCTTCTAGCGGCGTTATTCTAACATTCTGCCCAATAGCTGTTTGACTTGTATCACCATCCGTAGGATTTAATAAATCCGCCACGTCAAACTTACCACTGGCCTCTTGATGGATGTTTAATACTTTACGTAACATCCCTTGTTTTTCTGTATAATCATATATATTTTTAAAACCTATCTTCCAACCTAATTGAGCAAATATGTTATTAGAAGATTTGGATAGCGCCTCTGCAACTGTAAATGTTTCTCCCTTAAAAGGCTCTTCTGGAAATATTTTAGGACTTATTGTATATTTTTTATAGTTATCTATTTTATTCGTATCTAACCCAGCTTCATCCACAATAACTTTAAAAATCGATCCCGGCAAAGCACCATTAGTACTTGGATATCCTAAGTTTGCATTATAAGCGTTATCATCCTTTTGTACCATCGCTCTTATCTTTCCATTACTACTCTCCATTACTACAACACCAATTTGACTATACTTTTTGTAGATTTCTTCATGAAGAATAGCGTAAGCTTTATCTTGGATTTCTTTATCTAATGTAAGTCTTACATTAACATTGTCTTTAGGATTAATAATTTTACCTGCAGCTATTTCACCATTAACACCTTTAGCAAATCTAATTTTTGTATAATTATTATTTTTAGTTTTATTGTATATTTCCATTTCCAAAGAATCAGCGCCTTTGAATACATAATCACTAACTACTTTTTTAGATACAGGATCAACGTGTTCTTTATTGTATTTTGGGTCTATCAATACATTTTCAATTTTCCAATTTTTATCCTTTATCACATCATTAGCTACATAAGTATAAAATCCTTTTACTTTTTTAATATCCTTAAGTTTATTATAAGTCACTTCATCAATTTTATATCTTATTTTCTCTCCATTACCATTACCTTTTATTTTTTCTAAATCATAGCTTTTATCATAGTTTCTTAAAGTAATAGTTAATGCTTGCATGTCATATTTGCTAGTATATTCATTAAATCTCAAATAATCCACAGGATCAATAATCGCATAATAATTTACAGCATAATTCAAAAGATCGCGCCCACTACAGTCAGTTAAACTATATAGCGACCCGTATTGTTCATCTATTGTATATTGTGAATTAAACATAGTTTTCAAGGGTTCCGATTTAAAATACATGTAATTCATGATTCTCCAAATTAAAAAACAAAATAATAACGTAAACACACCCATTACCATCCAAGTTCTTTTTTTAATTTCACTTCTTTGATTTGAGTAACCAAAGATATTATTTCTACCACTCATAAAAAAACACCTCACCTAGGCTAATTCTCGCCTAGATTGAGATGTTTTATACTTCAAATATGCTATTTTTTCTTTTGCTGTTTCTGCAGTATTTGGCTTATATTAGCTGTAATTATATCTATAGCTACCTTATTATGTCCGCCTTCAGGTATAATAATGTCAGCGTGCCTTTTAGTAGGTTCAATAAATTGTTCGTGCATTGGTTTAACAACATTTAAATATTGATTTATAACAGAGTCTGTTGTTCTACCTCTCTCGGTAATATCTCTTGTAAGTCTTCGTATAAACCTAACATCTGCATCTGTATCTACATATATTTTAATATCCAGCATGTCACGAAGAACCTTTTCCTGGAGTACAAGAATTCCTTCAAATATAATAATTTCCTTTGGCTGCACGGAAACTGTTTCTTCTATTCTATTATGTATTTCAAAATTATATATAGGCTTTTCAATAACTTTTCCTTCTAAAAGAAGATTTAGGTGTCCCACTAATAGTGAAGTATCAAAAGCATCCGGATGATCATAATTTGTTTTTATTCTTTCTTCAAAAGAAAGATTACTTTGATCCTTATAATAAGAATCTTGTGCAATCATTGTAATACATGTCTCATCAAAATGTTTATAAATTTCTCTCGCTATAGTGCTTTTCCCTGAACCCGTTCCTCCGGTTATCCCTATTAAAATTGGACGATACATTATTCTTTCTCCTTGGATTTGATAAGTATATCATTCTCATGTAGTTTTTCTTTAACACTTACAGTGAATAACATCTGGGCACTTGGTGCAGCAGCTATGCTTTCGCCCTTAGAATTTCTCATATCATTAAGCACAATTAAAACATTATCTCCCACAGGCCTTAATACTTCAACAGTATCACCCTGGAACACTTTATTCCTTTGTTCTACTAATGCAATATTATTTTCCGAATGGTATTCGCGTACAATTCCAACTATATCATAATCTCTAATATATGAAGAGGATTCATGTATCTGTTTATTTGGATCGCCAAAGTAAAACCCAGTATAATATTGTCTGTGGCTAGGTTTCAAGAGATTATCCATCCATTTTTTTTGAAATTTATAATTTACTGAATCCTTCATATATGTATCCAAAGCTTCTCTATAGGATTTACATACAGAAGCAACATAATATGAGCTTTTCATTCTTCCTTCTATTTTAAATGACGTTATCCCTGATTCTACAAGTTCCGGTATATGTTCTATCATGCATAAGTCCTTTGAATTCATTATGTAAGTACCTTTATCATCTTCAATTATAGGAAAGTATTCACCATCTCTTTTTTCTTCTGTTAAGAAATATTTATATCTACATGGCTGAGCGCATTGTCCACGATTTGCATCTCTTCCCGTCATATAATTTGACATAAGACATCTTCCCGAATAGGCCATACACATAGATCCATGGACAAAAGCTTCAAGTTCACAAGTATCCGGCAATTTTGCTCTAATTTCTTTAATTTCACCTAGCGATAATTCTCTTGCAAGAACAATTCTTTTAACACCTTGCTTATGCCAAAAAATAGCTGATTTGTAGTTTACATTGTTAGATTGGGTGCTCAAATGAATTTCTAAATTTGGTACAACTTCTCTAGCCGTCATAATAATTCCTGGGTCAGAAACAATAATAGCATCCGCACCTAGTTCATATATTTCTTTTAGATAACCTTCTAATCCATCTAAATCCTCATTGTGAGGGAATACATTTAATGTAACATATACTCTTTTACCTTTGGAATGTGCAAAGTCTATACCTTCTTTTAATTGAACATTGCTAAAATTATCTGCAAAAGCCCTTAAATTCAATTTACTTCCGCCTAAATAAACTGCGTCTGCTCCAAAATTTATAGCTGCTTTTAATTTCTCCAAATTACCTGCCGGTGCTAATATTTCTGGTTTCATTAGTTTAATTCCTCCTTACTGCCCCCTGCAAACTTCCTTACTGTAACTGAGATGCCATCACCCATTGGTATTACAGAAGTTACAAGGTCATCATTATTAGATACTAGTTCTAAATAGCTTTTCATACGTTTTATTATAGTGATTTTTCTACGTGTTGCGAGTTCTTTTGATGCAACCATTCCTCGAAAAAGTACATTATCAGCAATAAGAACTCCTTCTTTTTTTAAGAGTCTCAAGCAGTGAGGAAGAAAATGATTGTAGTGACCTTTACCTGCATCCATAAAAATCATATCATATTCATCTTGGAGGCTTTCTAAAATTTCTAAACAATCTCCTTTTAGAACAGTAATTTTATTCTGCATTCCGTACTTTATTATATTCGCATTTGCAATTTCTATCATTTTTTCATCTCTTTCAATAGTCGTAATTTCACTTAAACCACCGGAAGTTAAATTCATTAAAATAGAAGAATATCCTATAGCCGTGCCCAGCTCTAAAATTTTTTTAGGTCTATTTATAGTTATCATTAATTCCAAAAATTTAGCAGTTTCTTTTTGAACTATAGGGACTCTATTCTCGAGAGCAAATTTCTCTAGCTCATCTAAAATACCAACATTACTTGGAATGAGATCTCTTAAATATTGTTCCATATAATCATATGTTATCCCACTCATTTAATTTCCTCCAAAATTCATTAATTCACATAAAAACAAATAACAAGTCAAAGATATAATTATACTGACTTGTTATTTATTCTCATGTGATTAACACTAGCTAAAATCCTTGTGTTACATCTTTGACCTTTAAAAATTTATTATAGTCATCTGTAAAAAAATGCTTTCCATCATCACTTAAAACAAAGTATAAATAATTTGTTTTAGTAGGAGATAAGGCTGCTTTAATAGATTCTTTTCCTGGGTTACATATTGGACCTACAGGAAGTCCTGTCACCTTGTAGGTATTATAAGGTGACTTAACTTCTAAATCTTTATTGTATAATTTTTCCTTATGTTTACCTAAAGAATATAAAACAGTTGCACAAGATTGTAACTTCATGTCTTTTTTTAGTCTATTATAAAAAACTGATGCTACTTTAGCTTTTTCATTTTCATCACTAGTTTCTCTTTCAACAATTGATGCCATTATTATTATATTATCTAATTTCTTCATATCTATAGGCTTTTCTTTATTTATTTCATTTATAGTACTATAAAACTTATCCACCATTAATTTTATTATTGCATTTCCACTCATACCGGCTTTAAGATCATATGTAGATGGAAAAAGAAAACCTTCCAAACTAAATTTTCGGTTTTCTTTTTCCATAATATAAGTAGGTAGCTTGTAAGTTTTACAGCTATCCATAAATTTTTCTTTATTTATTATGCCTTTTTCTTGTAGCATATTTGCAATATTATTTATATCAAATCCCTCAGGTATTGTTACTTTAATAATGTCTTTTTCATTTCCTACAGTTGATAAAATTTTTATAAACTCCACAACTGTAGCATCCTTTGGTATCAAGAACTTTCCTGTATGAACATTAGATTTTATTTGATTTGATTTGATATAAAATTTTATAATACTTGCATTTTTTATAGCACCAATTTGGTTTAAATCATCTAGTACACTATACAAAGCGTCTCCATTTTTCACATTAACATAGATATCTTTATTAGTTTTAATAGGATGCTGTATTATCTTTTTATACTGAAAATTACCAGCTAATACGCAAACTATTAAACCCACAATTAATAGCACTATCTTTTTCATTAAACCACCCCATAATTTATGCTATTTGCTTTTTTTGCTAGTTGCTCTTTTTCTTTCTCCTGAATCTAATATTCTTTTTCTCATTCTAATATTTAGAGGAGTAATTTCAACTAACTCATCAATAGCTATAAATTCTAAGCATTGTTCTAGTGTCATTTGTTTTACTGGAACTAGTTTTGGTGATTCATCTGCTCCTGAAGATCTAGTATTTGTTAATTGTTTCTTTCTACAAATATTTATCTCCATATCTCCAGCTCTTGCACATTCTCCTGCAATCATACCTGCATATACAGGTACTCCTGGTTCTAGGAAAAGAGTACCACGATCTTGAGCATTAAATAATCCGTAAGTAATTGATTCTCCTGTTTCAAATACAATTAAAGAACCTCTACTTCTATCTGGGATTTCACCTCTGTATTTATCATAACCATCTAGAACGTGATTCATTATACCATTACCCTTGGTATCAGTCATAAGTTCACTTCTAAATCCAATTAATCCTCTTGATGGTATTTTAAATTCTAATCTAGTGTAACCATTTATAGCTGAAGTCATATTTACCATTTCTGCTTTTCTAGGTCCCATTTTTTCCATTACTACGCCCATAAATTCTTCTGGCACGTCAATTGTAAGGAGCTCAATTGGCTCTGTTTTATGGCCATTTTCCTCTTTATATATAACATTTGCTTTTGACACTTGGAATTCATATCCTTCACGTCTCATAGTTTCAATTAGAACTGAAAGATGAAGTTCTCCTCTTCCGCTTACTTCAAAACCATCATCAATTTCTGTTACTCTCAAACTAACATTGGTTTCAAGTTCTTTCATAAGTCTATCTCTTATGTGTCTTGATGTAACAAAAGTTCCTTCTTTTCCTGCAAAAGGAGAATTATTAACCATGAAATTCATAGTTAGTGTAGGCTCATCAATTTCAACGAATGGAAGAGCTTCTGGTTCATTAATATCAGCTATTGTCTCTCCGATGTTAATGTCTGGAATACCAGAAACTGCTACGATATCACCAAGCATTGCTTCTTCAGTTTCTTCTCTTTTAAGACCATTGTAAACGAAAAGAGCTGAAACTTTAACATTGTTTATTGTGCCATCTTTTCTTATAAGTGCGATGGGTTGATTTCTTTTGATTGATCCTCTTTCGATTTTTCCTATTCCAATCTTACCAACATACTCATTATAATCAATAGTTGAAATAAGCAATTGAAGTGGCATATCTAAATATCCTTCTGGTGCCTTTACATTCTTTACTATAGACTCAAATAATGGTTCCATGTTGTCACTTTCATCATCAACATTAAATTTAGCAAATCCTTCTCTAGCAGAAGCATATACAACTGCAAAGTCTAATTGTTCATCATCCGCTCCTAGTTCAACAAATAGGTCAAAGACTTCATCAAGAACATGTGTAGGACGACCATCTTTTCTATCAATTTTGTTTATAACAACGATTGGCTTAAGGTTTAATTCTAATGCCTTTTTTAAAACAAATTTAGTTTGTGGCATTGGACCTTCATATGCATCAACTACAAGAAGTACGCTATCAACCATCTTAAGTACTCGTTCAACCTCTCCACCGAAATCAGCGTGGCCAGGAGTATCAACTATATTTATTTTAATTCCATTATGCATTACTGCAGTATTTTTAGAAAGAATTGTTATTCCTCTTTCTTTTTCTAAATCGTTAGAGTCCATTACTCTTTCTTGCACTTTTTCATTTTCTCTAAAAACATGGCTTTGTTTAAGTAAACAATCCACTAGTGTTGTCTTGCCGTGATCTACATGCGCAATTATTGCTATATTTCTAACATCATTTCTTGTAAATAAATTCATATTAATCCTCCAATTTTTTTTCGTAAGTTAAACATATTACACAAACAAAAATTGGATACGTCTTGAAGTACCCAACTTTCGCATTTACTATACTTATTTTAATGTTATCTTGCAAAAAAGTCAACTATGTATAGCATTGATTATTAAAAAAATGATACATTTACTTAAATTACATCATTTAGTTGGTTTTTTCATCACATCATCCCACATAAATACAAATAGTTTCTCTGTAGCATTTGTTGTTTACATTATTTACCAATACACTTATCACAAACACCATAGAATTTCAAACTATGATCTTCAATCTTAAAGTTATATTTTTTTTCAACAATAGTCTCTAATTCATCTAATAAATCACCCTGCACCTCTAATACTTTGCCACAGCGATTACATATTAGGTGGTGATGTTGATGTCTCTCATTTTCATGGTTAAGTTCATATCTACTACAGCCATCATCTAAATCAAACTTTCGAATTACACCCATTTCTTCTAAAAGTTGAACTGTTCTATAAATTGTAGCAAGACCTATTTCTGGGCAGTCAGCTTTAACCAAATCATATAGTTCTTCCGCAGTAAGATGGCTACCTTCACTCTTAATTATTCCATTTAAAATAGCTCTCCTCTGCGGAGTAAGCTTATATCCCTCTTGCTTTAAGGTTTCTTTTAAACTCTCTACGCTTTCTGGAGATACCTTTGACATATATATACCCCTTTTCTACAACTATCATTTGACTTATCAATAAAATTATATTTAGTATAGTTTTATTCTAATCCTTTATTATAATAAAGTCAATTGATAATCATTTAGTTTTAAGAAAATAGGTTGATTAGTTTAAAAATATACTAAAATGTCTTAATTAGACTCTTTTTGCTTGAATGAGATTATAGTTCACCTGAAGAAATTGCGTCATACGCCTCTGAAATCATTTCAAACTCTTCATCGTCATCTATTGTAACTAAAATATCATCGCCCTCTGCATCCTTATCTATTCTTAGAGCAATTGCATCAATATCTTCTTCTCCAGTTGGTGCAACTATTACATATTCCTTATCCTTAATGTCCAATTTTGTTAGTACATCAAATTCTATTTCTTTACCCTCTTCATCATATAATAGTACTGTTTCAACATTGTTATCCATTTTATTTTCTCCTCTCAAATTATGCAATCAATAACATCTTAATATACGTCGCACATTTTGTAAATTTCGTTTTATAGACGTGTACCTAAACTATCTAAATATCCCTGTAAAATGAATGTAGCCGCAATTTTATCTACAATCTTTTTTCTTTTTGATCTAGATAAATCGCCCTCGAGCATTACTCTATTAGCAGCTACTGTTGTTAATCTTTCATCCCACATTTCCACTTCTAAATTTAATGTTTCTTTAAGCTTTTCACAAAAACGCTGAACCTTTTCCCCTTGCGGTCCTATGGTTCCATTCATATTTTTAGGGAGCCCTGATACAAAACTTTCTACATCGTATTGCTTACATATTTTAGAAAGTTCCTCTATATCTAGAACTATGCTTTTTCTTTTAATTGTTGTAATCCCCTGTGCTGTTAATCCTAATGGATCGCATACAGCTACCCCTATTGTTCTGTCTCCAATATCTAACCCTAATATTCTCATCCATATGCTCCTTTAATAATAGCCTAGTTAATGTACACCATTAACTTTAAAAAATAAAATGCCCCCTATGGGCATTTTATTTTTTTATGTCTAGATAAGATTTCAAGACTTCTTCCAATATCTCATCTCTCTCTAGCTTTCTTACCATCGCTCTTGCTCCATTGTAGTTCGTTATATATGTCGGATCTCCTGAAATTAGATATCCTACCATTTGGTTCACTGGGTTATAACCCTTTTTTATAAGTGAATTATATACGTCAGTCAAAATAGTTTTTGTTAAATCTTTTTTATCTTTTACAAAATCAAATTGGACTGTATTTTGATTATTATCCATTATATACACCCCTTTCCTCATCATACGCTAAACACTAAAATTTATCCCATTTGAATACGCTAGGAAATCATTTGGCAATATAGTAAATTTTTCAGTTATAATAAGTAATTTAATTACATACTAACTATAATTAAATTACTTATTATTAATTATATTATAAAACAACTATTGCAAAAAGTATACTATTTTACCAATCTTTCAATTATAGAGCATACATTAGCTATTGCTTCATCTAATTTTTCTGGAAGTTTTCCACCTGCCTCTGCCATGTCAGGCCTTCCACCACCACCGCCACCAGCGATTTTAGCAACTTCTTTAAGTATTTTCCCACAGTGTATTCCTTTATCTATTGCAGACTTAGACGCCATTGCAACAAATTGTACTTTATCATCTGTACAGCTTCCTATTACCACTACACCATCAACAATCTTATTACGAAGTTTATCAGCTAATTCTCTTAAAGCATCTCCGTTTATATTTTTCACAGTTCCAGAAATTACTTTAACACCTTTAACCTCGCGAATATTCTCTAAAATTTCATCTACTGAAGAACTAGCTAATTTTCCTTTTAATAATACTATTTCCTTTTCTTTGTCTTTTAATTCTACCAATTGAGTTTGCAATTTATTTATTATGTCTTTTTCTGAACATTTTAATGTACTCCCAATATCTTTTAATAAATTACTCTTATCTTCTACATATTTTATAGATTCACTACCTGTTATAGCTTCAATTCTTCTAACCCCTGCTGCTACTCCTGCTTCCGATAAAATTTTAAATAATCCGATTTCGCCTGAGTTTCTAACATGAGTACCGCCACATAATTCCTTACTATAATCTCCTACAGATACTACTCTAACATCACCTTGATACTTTTCATCAAATAATGCTATAGCCCCAGTTTCCTTAGCCTTCTCTATGGTCATAACATTAGTCTCTACCTTATACGCCTTCATAATATTGTCATTTACAATTTGCTGAACTTTAGTGATTTCTTTCTCAGTTAGTGCAGAAAAATGAGTGAAGTCAAACCTTAATCTATCTTCATTTACATAAGAACCTGATTGATGAACGTGATCACCTAAAACTCTTTTTAATGTTTCTTGTAGCATGTGCGTTACAGTATGATTTTTACAAATTTGAGCTCTCCTATCTTCGTCAACCCTAAGAGTTACTATTTCATCTACTATCAATGTTCCTTCTAACACCTCAACAAAATGTATGATTTTACCAGAGATATCTTTTTGGCAATCGTACACTTTTGCTTTAAAATTATCATTAAAGATTATTCCCTTATCTCCAATTTGTCCTCCCATTTCAGCATAGAAAGGAGTAACTTCAGTTACAATAACCCCTTTTGAACCCTTCGAAATCTCTGTAACATGCTCTTCGCCACTAATTAAAAATTTAGCCTTAGATTTCAATTGTATTTTATCATATCCATCAAATTTTGTTTCTATATTTTTAGGAATTAAGTTCATTGAACTTTCTCCACTGCCCATATAATTTGACTGTGATCTAGCAGCTCTCGCCCTTTGCTTTTGATTTTGCATTGCAGTATTAAATCCTTCTAAATCAATTTTTATACCCGCGTCGTCAAGTATTTCTTCTGTAAGCTCATATGGAAAACCATAGGTATCGTATAATTTAAAAGCTTTATCTCCGCCTAAAATTTTATTATTATTTTTTTGAAGCTCTTCTATGTAAACTTTTAAAATATCCATACCAGAATCTATAGTTTCTAAAAATCTTTCCTCTTCAATTTTTATAACTTTCTTAATATAGGATGCTTTTTCATTTAATTCCGGGTAAGCTTTAGATGAGTTTTCAATAACAGTATCGCAAAGTTCACTTAAAAAAGTGTTTTTAATTCCAAGTAACCTACCATGTCTTGCCGCACGCCTTAGTAACCGCCTAAGAACATACCCTCTTCCCTCATTAGATGGAAGTACACCATCACTTATCATGAAGGTTGTGCTTCTAACATGGTCTGTTATAACTTTTAAAGATATCGACTCATTACGGCTATCTCCACATTTCACACCTGAAATTCTTGAAACTTCTTCTAAAATATTTTTTATAGTATCTACTTCAAATATACTATCTGTGCCTTGCATTATGCCAGCGATTCTCTCGAGACCCATACCTGTATCTATATTAGGATTTTTTAATTTGTTGTAATTACCATGCTCATCCTTATTAAATTGAGTGAACACTAAATTCCAAAATTCTATTACTCTATCTTCATTTCCTGCTTTAATAAACTCTTCTTCCGTTTTTATTTGGCCGAGTTCTACATTTCTATCGAAGTGTATTTCTGAACTCGGTCCACAAGGTCCTTGACCTATTTCCCAAAAATTTTCTTCTTTTCCTAATCTAAAAATACGTGAAGGATCAACATCAGTATTTTTACTCCATACATCAAAAGCCTCATCATCCTCTAAATATATAGTTATATATAAATTTTCTTTTGGTATTTTCAAAACCTCTGTTACATACTCCCAAGCCCATGGTATAACCTCTTTTTTGAAATAATCACCAAAAGAAAAATTCCCAAGCATTTCAAAGAAAGTGCCATGTCTTGATGTCTTTCCTACATTCTCAATATCTCCTGTCCTAATACATTTTTGACAATTAGTTATTCTAGTATTAGGCGGTGTTTTAATTCCTGTAAAATATGGTTTAAGCGGTTGCATACCCGCATTTACAAGCAATAAACTGCTGTCATTCTTAGGTACTAGAGGAAAACTTTCTAGTCTAAGATGCTCTTTACCTTCAAAAAAATTTAGAAACGATTCCCTAATTTCATTTAATCCTAACTTTTCCATAATATCTCCTCCGATTATTTATAGACTGTGTTAACACGATCTATTTATACTAATTTTATATATAGAATTTTAAAATTCATAATTTTCTAAAATATAAAAAAAAACCTTCACTTCCCTAAAGCAAGGGACGAAAGTTTTCCGCGTTACCACCCTAATTATATCACTATATAATTAATAACAATTAATTACACTGCAATATCTCTCAACAAAATAAGGTTCAAAGACAGCTTCAATATGTCTATCAAGAAGTTTTCACCCTCCACTTCCTCTCTAAATGATTAACTATATTTACTAATTCTTATCATCACCTGGTATTAACTTATATTTATATACTATAGTACATTTTACCTTAATACTTCAATATATGCAAATTATAAATAAAAATATATTGGTTATTCCTAGAATAGATAATAGTTTAAGTCCTCATATACAACTTTAATCACTACTCCTAGTGGCACTGCTAGTATCATACCTAAAATTCCTCCAACCTTCCCACCTATAACCAACAATAATATTACTGTTAATGGATGCATACTTATACTATCTCCAATTATTTTTGGTGACAATATACTGCCTTCAATTTGTTGAAGTGCAAATAGCCACAACGCTGTATATAAAGCTATTTTTGGAGAGGCAAGCAGAGCTATTAAAATGATAGGTATTACCCCAAATATAGGTCCAAAGTAAGGTATTATATTAAAAATTCCATTTATCAATGAAAGTATCAAAGGAAAATCAACTTTCATAAACATTAATATCAAAAAGGTAGCAATGGTTATAATTCCACATAAGATAAGTTGACTTATAATGTACCTTCCTAATACCTTATCAATATCCTCTATGATTTTCTTTATTACATTTCTGCTCTCTGGCGGAAAAACTATCAATGCCTTATTTATCATATTTTCACTATCACATAAAAAGTAATATACTATTAAAGGCGAAACCATGTAAGTTAATATATTCTCACCGATACCCATGATAGAATCTAGTATTTTATCAAATATTATAAGTATTTGAACATTTGATTTTTGGTATATAGTAGTCATAATACTACTCATGACTTTGCTTCTACTTAATACTTTTATTTTCATATTTGCATTAATTAAATATTTTTGCAAATCATTTATCGCCTTATTTATGTCTAAACTTTCTCTGAATATTGATGGAATTACAACTATAAAAATTAATAATATTAAACTTAATAAACCGACTATTATTAAAGCAGAAGCAGCTTTTTTATTTACTCCTTTTTTAATTAGAAGCATATATAATGGTTTTAGTATGTATGCCGCAATAAAGGAAATAAAGACTAAATTTATTAATTGTTTAACAATAGGAATTTTTATTGCCATAAAAATCACAACTACAAAAATAATAATACTGAGAATCGTCATAGCTAACTTCTTTTTGCTAATTTTTTTCATCGGCTTTTCCCTCCACAAAGAAGTTATGTGGCATACTTTTAAAACAAGATTCATCGCAATTGGGAATGTAGAGAATATTTTCTTCTCCAAGTATTAGTTCATTTATTAGCATTATTCTTTTCCCTCTAAGTAAATTTGTAATAAACCCAGAAGACACTATAATTCCTTTTATTTCAAATGTATCACATGAAAAAGTAATATCCTCCACCATACCAAATACATTGCTACATTTATCTATTACATCCATATTAATAAAGCTATGTAAACATAGATATTTATTTTTCTCTACTTTTTTAACTACCATATGCTTATTAAAATATATGATGTCTTCTTTTAATACGCTTAAATTTTTATGGAAAAATTTATAAGGAGATATTACAAATCCGATTACCTTTCCTTTATTAAAATCTATTAACAAGTCTTTGATAAAGCCGATTTTCTTGCCATCCACGCTAACAACATTCATAAATATAAAATCTTTGCTTTTAAACATATTATCTCCTAAATGAAAAAAATTTAATTATTATTTATTTATAGTTATATTCTCCAAATAATCTAAGAATTATTACATATATCAAAAATAATGTTAAAAATAA
>DAVZGU010000011.1:0-11331 GCA_052274215.1 Clostridium sp.
CTTCTAAATAAAGAACTTCCACATCGTTTTCTTTTAATATTTTTGCAAATATATCGTGTTCTTTTCGCGCTACTTCTAAATAAGGAATATCATCGAAAAGTAATCTTTCAAGAAGATTTGGTGTTAAATTTTCTATTTCTCTACCGGGTCTATGTAGCATTACTTTATTAAGTTTACCTATTTCAGAAGTTACATTTATAAATGATTCCATTTAATTTGGTCCCCCTATTCGTTTTTGTTTATGCCATCATTATAAAGCGTTCGATTATATAAGGAAAACCGAGCATTCGACTGTAATTCCATATATACCGTACATGTAAGCCTTGTTATTGATTTAACACTACGTATTTATGATAAGCTTTACTTTACTCGATAATACTATGAATGTTTCCGCTTGAAAATTTAGAATATTAGATTCTATGTATATATATTCACAATGTTTTAATTTACTGTGCATAATACTAGGAATAAGGTATAAATATTCATAAAATCTTTTTCTGGTTATTTATACCTATAAATGTATAAGAATATCTAGATAAAAGTTACACCGCTTATATATTGTTGATTATTATATTAATAATTATGCATATAAACTTATTTTTCATCATAATATTGCACTAAAACCGTTAACAATATCATTTGTTAACAGAATGTTCATAATATAGATATCTAAAAAGTCATAATGTGAGACAGAATAAAAAATAATTAAATCCCGAGAAGACATTTAGAAGGAGATTATCATATTAAATGACAATTAAAAGTAAGAAACCTTTACTATATTAGTAATGACTGGTATTATATCTAGAAAAGAATTAGTGCCGCAATTTATTTTGAAGGGATGGGTGTTAATGAAAAAAGTAGTTACTATTAAAGCTGTTACGATTGGTGAAGGCCTACCTAAAATTTGTGTTCCAATGGTTGGAGAAACTATTCCACAGCTTATAGAAGAGGCTGAAATTTTAAAAAGGATTGATTTAGATGTTGTAGAATGGCGTGTAGATTTTTTCGAAGACGCTACAAATATAGAGAGAGTTAAGAAAGCATTACAAGCAATTAGGAAGGTGCTAGTTGATAAGCCTATTATATTTACATTCCGTAGTGCTAAAGAGGGTGGACAGAAGGAGGTTAGTACTGCATTTTACTTTGAATTAAATAGATTGATTTCTGAAACAAAGCTTGTTGAAGTTATAGATATTGAATTATTTAACAATGAAAAAGATGTAAAAGAATTAGTTGAAGTAGCACATGAAAATGGCGTAGCGGTTATTATATCTAATCATGATTTTCATAATACACCAGAGAAAGAAGAAATTATATCTCGATTACGTAAGGCTCAAGGATTAGGCGCAGACATTCCTAAAATCGCAGTAATGCCTAATTGTGCAGAGGATGTAATTATACTGTTAGATGCAACGCGTATTATGAATGAAAAATATGCGGATGGTCCTATTATTACAATTTCTATGGCGGAAAAAGGGCTTATAAGTAGACTATCAGGTGAATTATTTGGTTCCGCATTAACATTTGGCGCAGTCAAGAAGGCTTCTGCACCAGGTCAAATGGCTGTAGTAGAATTACGTAGAACTATTCAATTACTTCATAATAATACAGCTCCGCAGGAGATGATTTAATGATGGATATTCATTTCTATATTCTTAGTATTTGATTTAAACCGGATTAAGATCAAATTTGTTATAGGTACCATATATATATAAAATAGGTATGGCATGCAGGAAACATTAGTACCTAAAATCGTAAGTGGAGCAAGTAAAGCAATGTTCCAAGGAATCAAAGCGGAAATCATTATTGCTGTATTTTCTAAATCAATAGCTAAGAATGAGTTATCTAGTTCGTTTTTCTCATAAGTCTTTTTATTTAACATATGAGTTAACATAACAGCAACGGATTGACTGCAGCCTACAGTAGCGGTGAATATGCTTGAAATGACTATATTTTGAAAAACCCCATACCTGGAATTTGCCTTCAAAATTATAGCTTCAACACTGTCTAACATTTTACTTCCCTCTATTAACCCCGCAAATGCAGAGCCTATATATATCACGAGGGATGATTTTAGCATAGAAATGATTCCTCCGCCTTTAAGTATTGTGTAAAGGGGACTTGATTTGTCTGTGTTATATCCGAAAACAGTAAACTTTATGCATTGTGATAGGGTTTCGTGTTGTATAAAGATGCTCAATAAAAAAGCCGTTATTATGCTTACAATCATAGATGTTTTAACATTTATCTTAAATGCTGAAAAAACAAGTATAACCAAAGCAGGAAGCAAAACAATTATATTTATAGAGAAGGCCTTAATTATTTCAATATTTATTCCGTTTGCAGAACTGTGCAAGGGAAATATTCTTGATACTATAGTGTAGAAAACAATTGAAATACCAAAGGGAACTATGCAGGTTTTAAACATATTTTTTATATTTTTATAAATATCTGTTTCTGTAAGATATGCAATAAGGCTTGCACTAGAAGACATAGGCGAACACCTATCACCAAAGTATGCTCCAGCAATAATTGCACCAGCTGTGGCAGCAAGATTTACACCACCGCTTCTTGCAACAACCATAAGGGCCACACCTATTGTACCGGATGTTCCGAGAGATGTACCTATTAAAAAAGATACAAAACAACTAGTTAGGAATGCAGATAAAATAAACACATTGGGTCTTATTAGAGTTATACAATAATAAACTATTGCAGGTACAGTGCCGGAGACAATCCATATAGATGTAATAGCCCCAATAAGAATAAAAATCTTTATAATTATGAGAGATTTTTTGCCACCATTAAAAGACATACTTAACAAGCGTTTTAGGGGAATTCCTCTTTTAAACTCCACTAAAATAAAGAGGATTAGCCCTGCTATTAATGGATACGCAAGAAATATGCCTTTTAAAACACTCAAAACTAAAAGTGCAAATGTAACAATAAAAGCTATAATTAAATCCATTGTCATCACCTACTTTAAAAAATTTTAAATTAAGCCTATAAGCATTTCATTGATTATCATTAGTATAACAAAAATAATACAGGGATTCAATAAAAAGGATGCCGTAAGTTCTTAATAGTGCGGCACTATAGGTGACGATTTAATCAATTTAGCAAAAGGGGATAGAGGTATATCACAATTTATTAAGGAATAAATTTAAAAAATTAAAAGCGATTGGCATAAACCAATCGCTTTTATATTTAAATTTAATAAGCTCTTCCCCAAATAACTGTAGCTTTAGATGGTTTTCCACAACATAAGCAAACGCCTTTTTCTTCTGGCATATCAAATGGCATGCATCTAGAAGACGCGCCGGCTACTTCTTTTACTTTTTCTTCACAAGCGAGTTCTCCACACCATGGAGCGCTAACAAATCCTAAAGTTTTATCAAGAAGTTCTTTTAATTCTTCTACGGTGCTTGCATTAAAGGTTCGGGTATCTTGCGCATTTTTAGCTTTTTCAAATAAAGATTTTTGAATATCTTTTAAAATCTCGGGTACTAATGCTTCTAGTTCTGACATTGGAACAATTATTTTTTCGCGACTATCACGTCTCACAAGTACTACTTGATTGTTTTCTATATCTTTTGGACCAACTTCTAAACGTAGCGGAACACCTTTCATTTCGTATTCGCTAAATTTCCATCCAGCCATTTTGTCGCTAATATCCATTTTTACACGTGCAAGCTTTGATAATATATTTTTAAGTTCTGTAGCTTTTTCAATTACGCCTTCTTTATGAGGTGCAATTGGAACTATGATAAGTTGAATTGGAGCTACTGCTGGTGGCAGTATTAGACCATTATCATCACCATGAACCATAATTAAAGCCCCGATAAGTCTTGTAGACATTCCCCAAGAAGTTTGGTGAACATAAGCAAGTTTACCTGTTTTGTCTGAATACTGTATGTTAAATGCTCTTGCAAAACCATCTCCAAAATTATGAGAAGTACCACATTGAAGTGCTTTTCCATCATGCATTAAACTTTCAATTGTGTAAGTTTCATTTGCTCCTGCAAACTTTTCTTTTTCTGTTTTCTTGCCTTTTATAACTGGAATAGCAAGGGTTTCTTCACAAAAAGTTGAATATATATTAAGCATTCTAAGAGTTTCCTCTTTTGCTTCTTCAGCAGTTGCATGAGCGGTATGGCCTTCTTGCCATAAAAATTCTGAACTTCTAAGAAAAGGTCTTGTGGTTTTTTCCCAACGCACAACAGAACACCATTGATTATATAATTTAGGGAGATCATTGTAAGATTGAATTATTTTTGAATAGTGATCACAAAACAATGTTTCAGAAGTTGGCCTAACGCAAAGCCTCTCTGCTAGTAGCTCGTTGCCTCCGTGTGTTACCCAAGCAACCTCTGGTGCAAAGCCTTTAACATGATCTGCTTCCTTTTGAAGTAAGCTCTCAGGAATGAACATTGGCATATATACATTTTCATGACCTGTATCTTTAAACATTTGATCTAAGGTTTTTTGAATATTTTCCCAAATGGCATAGCCATAAGGCCTAATTACCATGCAACCTCTAACACTCGCATAATCAGCAAGTTCCGCTTTTTTTACAATATCTGTATACCACTTTGCAAAATCTTCTTCCATAGAGGTAATAGATTCTACAAATTTTTTTCCTTTTGCCATAATTATTTTCCTCCGATTCAATAAAATATTTTAAAATAAATACAAAAAAACCCGTAACAGGGCACTCTAAAATTAATCATAGAATAAAAATAATAATATGTCAAGAAAACAATTCGTAAGTATTATTAATACCGCTTGTGAGGTTAATAGAGAGCTAATCGAAAGCTAGCTCTTTGTTAACAAATCATTTTTTTAAATCTATATAGGGTATAATATATATGTAAACTATAAAAAACAATATAAGACAAAGGGTTAAAAAACAGGAACAGATTAATCCTTTCATATACTTCTCCTAAAAATTTCTATATTTTATATAGATATGAGGATAGAATTCGTGGTATGATTAAATATGTTAATTTTAGTCCATTAAATTTAAAATATAAATTATGTGAGGAGGAATAGCTATTTAGGTACATGAAAATAGATTAGCATAGTGACTTGTTATTTATTTGAATGTGACTTATAAAAATAGCTAAAAAATATGGGAGATATAAATAACAGATTAATTAAAGAATTTTCAATAACTAAAGAACAGGCGGAAAGTGTAATTGAATTATTAGATGAAGGGAATACAGTTCCTTTTATAGCTAGATATAGAAAAGAGAGAACTGGGGGACTTGATGATATAATCCTTAGAAATTTTACAGAGAGGCTTATATATCTTAGGAACTTAGAAGAACGAAAAACAGATGTAGTACGTCTTATTGGTGAACAAGAAAAACTAACAGCGGAAATTGAGGAGTCAATAAAAAAATGTGAGACATTGACAGAAATAGAGGATATATATAGGCCTTTCAAGCCTAAGAAAAGAACTAGAGCTATCATTGCAATAGAAAAAGGGCTTAAACCTTTAGCTGAAATTATTGTATGCGGTGAGTTTAAAGGTGATATAAATGAGCATGCAGAGAAATTTTTAAGTGAAGAAAATTCAGTAAATAGTACTTCGGATGCACTTCAAGGTGCTGGGGATATTATTAGTGAAATGATTTCAGATGAAGCTGATTACAGAAAGTGGATTAGAGCATTAGTTCATAATCAAGGCAACGTTGAAACTAAAGGTAGTTCTGACGATACTACTCCATTTGAAATGTATTATGAGTATAAAGAAGGGGTTAAATCTATTCCTCCGCATAGAATTCTTGCTATAAATAGAGGTGAAAATAGTAAGATACTTTCTGTGAAAATCAAAGCCGATAATGATAAGATTACCCAGTACTTAAGGTCTAAATGTTTAAAAGGGAATAATGAAACTGATAAGTATATAGAGTTAAGTATAGTTGATTCTGTAAAAAGACTTATATTCCCATCAATTGAGAGGGAAATAAGGTCCGGACTAACAGAAAAGGGTGAAACTAGCGCTATTGAAATATTTAAAGCTAATTTAAAGGCGCTCTTAATGCAGTCACCTATAAAAGGAAAGGTAGTGCTTGGATTTGATCCTGGTTTTAGAACGGGGTGCAAAATAGCGGTGCTTGATGATACTGGTAAGCTTTTAGATATAGCTACAGTATACGCTACTGCAGGCAGTAAGGACGGTATACAAAAATCTATAGATATTATTAAAAAATTGGTAATTAAGCATGATGTAGAAGTAGTGTCACTTGGTAATGGGACTGCGAGTCGTGAGTCAGAAGAAATTTTAGCGCAGATAATTAAAGAACTTAAGGATGAATGCTCAAAAGATTTATACTATGTTATAGTCTCAGAAGCGGGTGCATCAGTATATTCAGCCTCAGAGCTTGCATCTAAAGAATATCCAGATATAGATGTATCTATTAGAGGAGCTATTTCTATAGGACGAAGACTTCAAGATCCATTAGTGGAGCTTGTGAAAATTGATCCGAAAGCTATTGGAGTTGGACAATATCAACATGATGTAGCAGCTAAAAAACTCGATGAATCCTTAAAAGGAGTAGTTGAAGATTGTGTTAATGCTGTTGGTGTAGATCTTAATATTGCAACACCTTCTTTATTAGCTTATATATCAGGGATAAATGCTGCTATAGCTCAAAATATTGTAGTGTATAGAGAAGAAAACGGTAAGTTCAAAACTAGAAAAGAATTATTAAAAGTGAAAAGATTAGGAGCAAAAGCATATGAGCAATGTGCAGGATTTTTAAGAGTTATGGAGAGTAATGAATTTTTAGATAACACTTCAATTCATCCAGAAACTTATAGTGCTACTAAAAAATTATTGGATTTTTTAAGTTATACAAAAGAAGATCTTAAATCTTTAAATTTTAAAGATTTGGATGATAGGCTAAAAAATATTAACATTAATATGGATGAGCTTGCACAAACATTGGAAATAGGTGTTCCAACTCTTAGAGACATTATTAAAGAAATTAAAAAGCCTGGTAGAGATCCAAGAGAAGAACTACCGAAGCCGATATTAAAAACGGGTGTAGTTCAAATGTCCCATCTTAAACCGGGAATGAAGCTTATGGGTACGGTTAGAAATGTGTCTGACTTTGGAGCTTTTGTTGATATTGGAGTTCATCAGGATGGGTTAGTGCATATAAGCCAGTTATCAGATAAATTTGTAAAGCATCCATTGGATGTGGTTAAGGTTGGCGATATAGTAGAGGTTAGTGTGATTGAAGTTGATGAGAAAAGAAAAAGAATATCATTATCAATGAAAAACAATTAATTAATATGTTGCTTATTTTACTGTATTTGTATATAATTAAATTATAAAAATAAAATTTAATAATCTTCAGGGCGGGGCTAATTTCCCCACCGGCGGTAAAGCCCGCGAGCCGTAAGGCTGATTCGGTTTAACGACATTTTGGAAGGTGGTTTTCCTTTTGAAATCGTTAAGACAGCACCCTTGGGTGATGATTTGATTCCGAAGCCGACAGTATAGTCTGGATAAAAGAAGATGTGATATATATATAAATTCGCCCTGGCATAGTTCTATGTCAGGGCTTTTATTATATCCATCCCTAGGAGATATAGTTAATTAGGGGGCACTAAAAATGAGAGACGAAAAACTTGTTAAACTAATCAAAATTTCACTTTTATCTGTTATGGCTTTTCTTTTGATGTACATTGAGTTACCGATACCGATTTTTCCTGATTTCTTAAAAATTGATATTAGCGACCTGCCAGCACTTTTAGGGGCCTTTGCATTAGGACCAATAGCTGGAGTAGTTATTGAACTCTTTAAAAATATATTACATGGAATGCTAGCTACTAAAACAGCCTTCGTTGGAGAAGTAGCAAATTTTCTAGTGGGTTCATGTTTAGTATTAGTATCTGGATATATTTATAAGGTACGCAAAAGTAAAGGTGGAGCTATTGCTGGATTATTAATAGGAGTAATTTGTATGTCGATTTTTGCAGGGATATTAAACTATTTTGTTGTTTTACCTTTATACGAAAAAGTATTAGGATTCCCAGTAGCTACCGTTATAGAAATGGGATCAAAAATAAATCATAACATTGTCGATTTGAATTCTTTCATTATTTGGTCAATTATTCCTTTTAATTTACTTAAAGGAATAATATTATCAGCAATGACGTTAGCTTTATATAAGAGTGTTTCGCCTATACTTCATAAAGAGAATATGGAGAGAGAATACAAAAGCAGAGAACAAAAAATATAAAAAAGACTGGCATATAAATAGGTTCTTATTTCAAGGAATTTAAAAAAAGTGTACTAATAAAGCTAAAGGATGACTTCTGCACAATGCAGAAGCCATCCTTTAGCTTTATTATTTACCATTCACAATTAACCATGCTTTTAAATGTAGATATGGATGTTTTAGGATATATTCCATATCTATTGAGCTCTAGTAAAGAATCTCCTCTCTTTACGCTTCCGTTATTAACAGTAACAGCCATTCGTATTCCTATTTTAGGCAGAAGGTTTAATACATCATCATTATGGTGTCCATAAGGATAAGAAAGATAATGGCTACCGGTTAGCTCCGTATTTTTTATTAAATCTTTTTTTACAAAATCTAAAGGTTTTGTAATTAAATAACCTTTATTATTCTCTGTTTTATGTAAATTATGGGTATGGTTTGAATATTCAAATACATCGGCAGTTTTAGCGATATCTTTCCAGCTTAAGAATTGTTGTGTTTTAGGGTTAAATTCAACACTATTATCCTTAACATAAGATGTAATTAAAAATTGTGCAGCTTTAAAATCATATTTCTTCAAAATAGGATAGGCATAAATGTAGCTGCTTAAATATCCATCATCAAATGTTATACATACTGATTTCTTAGGTAATTCTATATTCCCCAAAAGCCACTGTTCTAATTCTGCTAGATTTATTGTAGTATATTTATTATTGTGTAAGTAGTCCATTTGTTGCTGAAAATTTTCAAGGTTTAATACTACACCGTTATTTGTAAATGTGTTTTCTTTTTTCTTTAGTAGATGATGATACATCAGTATTGGTATTTTTTTTGACACACCTTCACTTTGATCAAATGTTCTAACAAGCGGATCTTTAAGCGTTGTTGATAAGTGTGGGACGTTAGATGAATTATCTACCGTTTTTGCTGATTTACTCTGAGAATCATCTGAAACTATTGGGCTTTTACTGGAAGTCGGGTTAGCTGAAGAATTGCATCCAACCAATATTAATGCAAAAAATAGTGCTAATATAATTTTTTTGGTCATAAATTTTACCCCTTACTCTAATATATTTTAAACAGTTCACCCACATTGTACCATTTTATTCGCATGCTTGCTAAATGTTTAGTAGAAAATGTAAAAAAGACTGGCAAGAGCTAGTCTTTTTACGCTATCTGCTATAGGTGTCGATTCCACATAATTACCGCATCTTCGCCGTTATCTTCATAATAATGGCGTCTAATGCCTTCATTTTCAAAGCCATACTTTTGATATAAGTTTATAGCAGCAAAATTTGAACTTCTAACCTCTAAGGTTATTGCTGTAACTTTTTGTTTCCTGCAAATTTTAAATAAGGCTTCCACGATGATGTCGCCGCCGCCATGACCACGGGCCTCAGGGTGAACTGCAACATTAGTAACATGGGCTTCATCTATAATTATCCACATTCCTCCATAACCTACTATAGAATTGCCCTTTTTTAATACAACATATTTAGCAAATTTATTATCTAGTTCACTTTGGAGTGATTCGTAGCTCCATGAAATAGGAAAGCTTAACTCGCTAATATTAAGTATGGATTTAATAGATGATGCATCCATTGGATAAATTTTAAAATCGCTATTCATTTTTTATTTGCCTCATCTTTTCTTCGTACTCCCTCTCTGCTTGGGGCTGCCTAAGGTAAATAGGCACTGACGCGTATATATCATCGAATGTTCCATTAGATAAAAGCTTGAGCCCCAATTCTCCTAGGGATGAAGCCTTAGCTAAGTTTAAATGCGCTGGAGCAAAACTTACCTTAGGTAAATTTGCTATAAGTTTTTCTTTGAATTTGAAAGTTCCATCTCCTACAAAGGAAATATTGCAATTTTTCTCTTTAAGCATATTTATTAATTCATCTAAGGAAATATTAATATAGTCACTGATGCGGGTGAGCTCGTAATTATTAAAAGTATATAAGGCTGTATAAACATTATCTCTTAAAGCATCTAGCAAAGGACAAATAATTCCATCTGTATATGCTAAGTTATATGCTAAAGAATCTAATGTAGATACAGTTACAAAAGGCTTTTTCGAGCCTTGGCTTAATCCTTTAATGGTGGCCATCCCTATTCTAAGGCCTGTAAATGAACCAGGTCCCTTTGATGCTACAAAGGCATCAATATCACTTATGTTTATTCCTGTGTTTTTTAATAATTCATCAATTATAGGCATAAGTATTTGAGAATGCTGTTTTTTATAATTAAAAGTTATTTCACCAAGAACTTTGTTATCGTCAAGGATAGCACAAGTTGCTGATTGTGTAGCAGAATCCAGACTTAAAATCTTCATAATTTTATCTCCTTTATATAATCATATCTTTTATCAGAATATCGGATGGTGATCTTTCTGAAATCATCTCCCAAACTAGGCACTTTTTCTATGGCAATGGATAAATTATTGGGTGGAATCAGCTCTTCAATATAATTAGCCCATTCAATAACACTAACGCCATCACTAAATATATATTCATCAAAGCCTATAGCTGCTATTTCATCAGGGTCATTTACCCTGTAGACATCAAAATGATATAATTTTAATCGACCTGTATATTCATTTACAATCGTGAATGTAGGGCTTGTAATATGATCTTTTATATCTAAGCCTTTTGCAATTCCTTTTGTTAAATGAGTTTTGCCAGTACCTAAGTCACCAATTAAGCAGATTATGTCTCCTGAATTTACACGCGAGCCTATTAGTTCTCCTATTTTATAAGTTTCGTCAACTGTAGTTACTATATATTCCATAAGTTTCACCTCACTAAATATTTTATCCTAAAACATAAAAAAAGAAAAGGCCTCAGTGTCTCTTAACAGATCGAAATATAAAAAAATCTTGCATTTATTTATAACACGTGATATAATTCAGATGTATTTTAGGGGTATGGCTCAATTGGTAGAGTAGTGGTCTCCAAAACCATTGGTTGTAGGTTCGAGTCCTACTACCCCTGCCATTTTTACAGTTTTACATTTTTGCATTTTAAAAGTTAATAAAGGGGTATGGCTCAATTGGTAGAGTAGTGGTCTCCAAAACCATTGGTTGTAGGTT
>DAVZGU010000011.1:11431-14318 GCA_052274215.1 Clostridium sp.
CGAGTCCTACTACCCCTGCCAAATAAAACCTGTGAAATTATTTTCACAGGTTTTTACGTTTACTTATTTAAATGTGCATTATAATAAATCATTAAATTTTAATATTAGGCATCTGAAAAAAACTGGAGGGTATGTAATGCAACTATATGACATAGTAGTAATTGGGGGAGGTACAGCAGGCCTTGCAGCTGCTATTTCAGCTAAAGAACACTATAAATGTAGAATTTTGATTTTAGAAAGAGAAAATCAATTAGGCGGAACAATAAATCAGTGTATTCATAATGGATTCGGCAAGAATATTTTTAGTGAAGAATTGACAGGACCTGAGTTTGTACAGAAATTTATAGATAAAGTTAATAAATTGGGTATTTCATATAAATTAAATACTACTGTTTTAGATTTAAGTAATACTAAAGAAATTAATGCAGTGAATGCATGTGATGGAATTTTTAAAATTGGAGCGAAAGCTATAATAATTGCAACCGGATGCAGAGAAAGGCCAAGAGGATTTTTGAATCTGCCAGGTAGTAGATGTGCAGGTATATACACTGTAGGGTGTGCGCAGAAATTTATAAATATAGAAGGATATATGCCAGGAAAAGAAATAGTTATATTGGGTACAGGAGATATTGCATTAACAGTAGCAAGTAGGCTAGCAATTGAAGGAGCTAATGTTAAAGCTGTAGTTGAAAGTAAAGATTTTATTGAGGCAACTGATAAAAAACTCATTAATTCCCTGAATGATTTTAATATACCTTTAAAAATAAAACATAAGGTTGCGGATATTAAAGGTAAGATCAGGATTGAAGGGATAACTTTAGTAAAGCTTAATAAAAATAATGAAGTCATTAAAGATAGTGAGGAATATATTTCTTGTGATGCGTTACTTTTATCTGTAAATTTATATCCAGACAATGAACTAGCAAAACAAGTAAAAATACTAATTGATTCATCAACAGGAAAAATTGAATTAAATGAAAGTTCACAAACTAATATAGAAGGTGTATTTGCCTGCGGAAGCGTAGCTATTGGTTATGATTCTTCTGAAAATGTGGTAAAGCAAAGTTATAATATAGGTATTAGCACTTCGCAATACATAAAGAACTGTAACGTTTAGTACGTAAATTTTTATGGTTTACCAATATAAGTAATTTTAAAAAACTGTTAGCTTATTTTAACAGTTTTTTTATTTGTGTAAAAGTAAACATGGAAAATGATAACATAAAAACAAAAAAAATAGTATTGACATATTTTAATGTTAAGAATATAATAAAGAAAAGTAATTCATACTAAAATACTAGGAAATACTTAGAAGAAGGAAAGTAATATAAGAAGAATTTACAGAGAGAGAGTCTAAAGCTGAGAGGATTCTTATGGTCGACTTATATGAAGTGCCCTTTGGAGTTATGCACCGAAAAAGTCACATGAATGTGTCTTTGGTAGGCTGCATCGGGATTCGCCCGTTATAGTGATAGAGCATAGCGCTGTGCTTGAAAAAGTGGCTTTATAATCAATTTAGTGATTATAACTTAGAGTGGACCACGAAGTAAAACTTCGTCTCTAAATTAGAGGGAGTTTTTTTTGTACCCAAAAACTTTTGAAATATTAAAGGATAATTATATACGTGTTGATTTTTGTTTTACAAAATACTAAGTATGTACAAATATGGATAGCTTTTGAAAGTGGATTACTTATTTTAAAATTGGAGGGATATTATTATGATGTATAACAATGTTTTAGATATGATAGGAGCAACACCGGTTCTAAAATTAAATAAATTAGTCGAGGGTGATATGGCTGACATTTTTGTAAAATTAGAAAAATACAATCCAGCTGGAAGTGTAAAAGATAGAGCTGCCCTTGGAATGATAGAGAAAGCTGAAAAACTAGGAATATTAAAAGAAGGATTTACTATAGTTGAACCAACTAGTGGAAATATGGGAATAGCTTTGGCTATGATTGGAAGAATTAAAGGGTACGAAGTAATTATTGTTATGCCAGATAGCATGAGTGTAGAAAGACGGAATTTGATTAAGGCATATGGAGCACAACTTGTGCTTACAGATGGGATAAAAGGGATGAAGGGTGCTATAAATAAGGCAAAGGAAATAGCTGATGGAAGTTCTAGCTTTTTTATGCCACAGCAATTTATTAATTTAGCAAATCCAGAAAAACATTATGCTACTACTGCAGAAGAAATTATTAGTGATGTAGAAGACATAGATGTTTTTGTAGCTGGAGTAGGAACTGGAGGAACGATTACTGGGATAGGAAGAAGATTAAAAGAATTTAAACTCGGAATTAAAGTGGTTGCGGTTGAACCAGAAAAATCTCCCGTATTATTAGGTGGGGAACCAGGCCCTCATAAAATACAAGGAATAGGAGCAGGTTTTGTGCCAGATATCTATGATGCTAGTGTAGTTGATGAAATAATAAAGATATCTGATGAAGAGGCTTTTGAAATAGCAAAAAGAGTGGCTAAAGAAGAAGGTATATTAGTAGGGATTTCAACAGGGGCTAATATCGCAGCAGCTATGAAAATTGCGAGAAAAATAGGTAAGGGTAAAAAGATTGTTACTGTTGCACCTGATGGAGGAGAAAAATATATTTCAATGGGAATCTATGATTAAATTCTTAACAAGGTAAAAATATTTATTTCTACTCTATAGATAAGTAATCTGTGGGTTAACATATATCGAAATTTATATCTAAGAATATGAATTTCGATATTCACAAAATGTAATTCTATAGGAGGGAATCATCATATGTTTAAAATGTTTAAATTGCTAGGATACGAAATTAATAATGTATTAGAAAAGGATCCAGCAGCTAAAAATTGGGTTGAAGTAATATTATTATACCCGTCTATTCATGCTATAATAATATA
>DAVZGU010000012.1:0-14243 GCA_052274215.1 Clostridium sp.
TATAGCTTTTCCTATAATTCTTATAATAGCAGCTTTTAGTGCTTTAATTGGTATGGGGGGCGCTCCAATCGCCGCCATAAAAATGGGTGAAAAGAAAAATGGGGAAGCTGAAAAAATACTAAGTAATAGTTTTTCTATGCTTATTATTATAGGCTTAATTTTAACTGTAGTATTTTTAATTTTTAAAGAACCAATTCTTTATGCTTTTGGCGCAAGCAATCAAACTATTGGGTATGCTCAGGATTATATAACAATATACCTAATTGGAACAGTTTTTGTTCAGATAGCTTTAGGTATGAATCCTTTTTTAAATACGCAAGGTTTCACGAAAATGAGTATGTTCACTGTAATGATTGGTGCTGCAACAAATATAGTTCTCGATCCTATATTTATTTTCACTTTTAACATGGGAGTTAAGGGAGCTGCTTTAGCAACTTTAATTGCTCAAATGGTTTCGGCTATATTTGTTTTAAAATTTATATTTGGGAAAAAAACCATTTTAAAAATACGAAAAGAATTTTTAATGCCAAGGATCAAAATTATACTTCCTATTGTTAGTTTAGGTATTTCACCATTTATTATGCAAGCTACTGAAAGCTTAGTTTTAATTTCTTTAAATACAAAACTTCAAGCTTATAGCGGTGATTTAGCTGTAGGTGCTATGACTATAATGGCGAGTATAATGCAAATCATCCAGTTGCCTTTACTGGGTTTAACTCAAGGGGCTCAACCTATAATAAGTTATAATTACGGGGCTAAAAACTTAGATAGAGTAAAAACTACCATTAAGATTCTAATAAAATGTTCTTTAGCTTACTCCCTAGTAATGACAAGTATTTTAATGCTATTTCCAGAAACTATTGTTTCTATATTTAACAATACACCAGAACTTATGGAGATTACCGTTTGGAGCATTAGAATTTATTTTGTAGGTACATTTATATTCGGAGCCCAGATAGCTTGTCAACAATCTTTTTTAGCTTTAGGGGAAGCCAAAAGTTCATTATTACTGGCTTTATTAAGAAAGATAGTTTTGCTATTACCTCTTATATTTATTCTTCCAAATTTCTTTGAAGATAAATTATTTGCTGTTTTATTAGCAGAACCAATAGCAGATATTACAGCTGTAACTATAACTACTATTTCGTTTTTTATATTTTACAAGAAAAATTTAAGAAATAAGGTACATGAAGAAATTACATAATTCATCCATCTGGAGGTATGCACAAATGAAAACTTCAACAAAACATTCCTTGGTTATAGGATTTGCAGTATTTGCAATGTTTTTCGGTGCAGGAAACCTGATTTTTCCACCATATTTAGGAAAAGCGGTAGGAAGCAAATTTATTATAGCCATTATAGGATTCCTAATTACAGGAGTTGGTCTTCCACTAGCTGGAATAATTGCCTGTGCTAAAATTAATGGTGCTTTTGACAAAATGGCAAACAGGGTAGGTTCAAAATTTGCTGTAATAACAGGCGTAGCTTTAATTCTTGTTATAGGACCTTTATTTGCAATTCCAAGAACTGCTGCAACAACTTTTGAACTTGGGATACATCCTTTATTTCCATTTATGGGGCAAAATATAACAATTGTATTGTACTTTGCAATAACACTTGCATTTGTGCTTAAATCTTCATCAATAATTGATAGTATAGGAAAAATACTTACACCAGCACTTTTATTAATGTTAACTATAATTATAGTTAAGGGAATAATATTGCCGATTGGACCAATTGTAAATACACCTTACCAAGGTGCATTCTCGAAATCTTTATTAGAGGGTTATCAAACAATGGATGGTATGGGGTCTGTTATAGTGGCATCAATAATTCTTTCAGCTGTTAGAGCGAAAGGTTATGAAAGTTCAAAAGATATAATGAATATGACTATGAAGGCAGCTATGGTGGCTGTAGTGGGGTTAGCTTTCGTATATGCTGGACTTATGTATCTTGGAGCTCAAGCATCTACTTTGTTCTCAGCAGATATAGCTAGAACTAATCTAGTTACACAAATCGTTAAATTAGACTTAGGAAGTATTGGTAGCGTTATTCTTAGTTTAGCTGTGAGTCTTGCATGCTTAACAACTTCTATAGGATTACTTTCAAGTGGAGCAAAATACTTTGATAAAATTTCAAAGGGTAAACTATCCTACAAAACTAATGCTATTGTAATGGCATTAGTAAGTGGAGTAATAGCTACAAAAGGCGTTGATAGTATAGTTATATTGGCAGTTCCTATTTTACAAATTCTATATCCAATTGTAATTATTTTAATAGTTGTTACATTACTTGGAGATAAAGTAAAAAATGATAAGATTGTTGCTATAACTGTATATACAGCTTTAATAATAAGCATTTTAGATGCGGTAAAAATTGGATTTATTAAATTTATTCCGTTAGCCAGTGCAGGATTCTCATGGCTTATACCTGCGTTATTAGCTTTTGTAATTTCCAACATTTTAATAAAACCAAAAGAAGATGCTATAAAAGAAGAGGAGGATACTTCAATTTTTGAGGCGTGAAAAACAACAAAATTTGATAATTCTTGAATGTTATGGTATAATATCAATGTAACACTGTTGATGCAAAATTAATGTATCGTACATAATAGTGTTTTGTATTTGGAGGCTAATTAATGAAAATCGGAACAGTAAAATGGTTTAACACAGAAAAAGGCTTTGGATTTATTGAAATTGAAGGCGAAAAAGATATCTTCGTTCACACATCTGCAATTCAAGGAAATGATTCAAGAAAAAGTCTTGAAGAAGGTCAAAAAGTTCAATTTGAAACAGAAGAAGGACCTAAGGGACTTCAAGCAATTGAGGTTTCAGCAATATAAATAATTAATATTTATAATACAAAAGCCACCTTTATAAAGGTGGCTTTTTTGTACGTCCTGCGTACTTCGACATGTAAATAAAATCATTAATTCTGTAGCTGTAAGCATATGTAATATTAGCTTTTGAGTAAAGTAATCTATAAAAATTGTTGCGAGGCATATTCAAGTTGAGTTTTCGAATATGTATGATATACTTGGAGTGGTAACTTTTAAATCAACAATACATAAGGAAACGGTTTTGTCATTGAAGAAGCCAAAGACCCTAAAGTAGTATATATAAAAGTTGTTGATAAATTGAAAATATAGATATATTTATTATAATGGAGGAATTATTATGAAAATGGATGAATTGCCAAAGTATTTTAAAAAAATTGATAATGAATTGTGGTTTGAGGAAGTTGAAGTTGAGAAAAAAAGTTTGAAAATTACTTATAAAATTAATAAATGTTTTTCCTATAGCAAATCGCCCTATCAAGAGGTAGCTTTGATTGATACTGTGGCATTTGGTCCGTGTCTTGTGCTTGATGGGTCAATGCAGACTACTTCAGCGGATGGTTTTATATATAATGAAATGATTACTCATATTCCAGTAATCACA
The DNA here is from genome assembly GCA_052274215.1 of Clostridium sp. GTDB lineage: Bacteria > Bacillota > Clostridia > Clostridiales > Clostridiaceae > Clostridium_AD. The sequence continues at coordinate 3,441 of DAVZGU010000012.1, forward strand.
CATAAAAACCCACAAAACGTATTGGTAATTGGTGGAGGAGACTGTGGAGCGGTACGAGAATTATCAAAGTATAAAGAACTTGAGACAATTGACATGGTTGAGCTCGATGAAGTAGTAACAAAAGAAAGCATAAAATTTCTTCCGGAAATAAGCGGAGGCGCAGATTTTGATAAAAGAATCAATTTTAAATTCGGAGATGGAGTTGAATATGTAAAGAAGACTGATATTAAGTATGATATAGTCATGGTCGATTCACCAGATCCTGAGGGTCCTGCTAAGGATTTGTTTGGAGAAGAATTTTATAAAAATGTAAAAAGAACATTAAAAACTGATGGAGTAATGGTATGTCAAAGTGAATCTCCAATGCTTCATCGCAACATAATTGAGAATACAAGAAGGATATTAAAGAATAATTTTAAAATTGTAAAAACATATATAGCGTTTGTTCCAACTTATCCAGGCGGATTATGGAGTTTTACAATGGCTTCAGATGTTTATGATCCTAGTAACATGGACGTAAATAAATTGCCTCTTGAAACTCGTTATTTAACAAAAGAGATTGCAAAATCTTGCTTCGATCTTCCAAATTTCATAAGTGATTTAAAATAGAAAAAGCTGGGATTAAAAGCTTAGAGACTTAGGGTATAGACATGAAGTCTATATCCTTTTAAGTGTGATGGTTAAGGAGGTCTTAAATTATGCCAATCTGGGTGTCGTTTTTAATTGGGTTTATTATAGCAATCGTATTTAGCATTTTTATTAAAAAAAACAAATAACTTTTAAATAATTATGATTCACCTTTTGGGGGTGGGTCATTTTTTTTATTTGATTTAATTTCTTTAATATGAATATTTTGACAAATATATAACGAGATGCTATATTGAACATGATTAATGAATTAATTCAACCAAGGATCTTATATACATTTTCTACAAAAGGAGGTTTTTTTATGAATAGCAAATACTCAAACCTATTTGAACCAATAAAAATTGGAAATATTGAAATAAAAAACAGATTTGTAATGGCTCCTATGGGACCTGGTGGACTATGCTCTGAAGATGGTAGTTTTAATGAAAAAGGAATTGAATATTATGTTGAAAGAGCAAAAGGTGGTACAGGCTTAATTATAACAGGTATTACTTATGTTGAAAATGACATAGAAAAATGTGTTATGCCTTCTATGCCTTGTGCAACAATTAATCCTGGTAATTTTGTAAAAACGTCAAAAGTTCTTACTGAAAGAGTTCATGCTTATAATTCGAAAATATTTCTACAGTTAACAGCAGGGTTTGGACGTGTTAGTCTTCCTGGTATAGTTGGAGATGTTACTCCGATAGGGCCATCCCCTATTCCTCATAAATGGATCCCTAATGTAACTTGTAGAGAACTTACAATAAAAGAAATTGAAACTTATGTAAGAAAATTTGCTGAGGCTGCTGCTATAGCAAAAGATGCAGGATTTGATGGAGTCGAGATTCATGCTGTGCATGAAGGATATCTTCTTGATCAATTCACTATGACATTATTCAACAAAAGAACAGATAAATATGGCGGTAGTTTAAGAAATAGATTAAGATTTCCAATAGAAATTCTTGAAGCAGTTAAGCAAAAATGTGGTAAAGATTTCCCTGTATCTCTTCGTTTTAGTGTGAAAAGTTTCGTAAAAGACTTAAATGAAGGTGCTTTACCTGGAGAAGAATTTGAAGAAAAAGGGCGTGACCTTGAAGAAGGTCTTGAAGTTGCTAAAATTCTAGAAGAAGCTGGATATGATGCATTTAATTCAGATGCAGGTACTTATGATTCATGGTATTGGAATCACCCACCTATGTATTTTAAAAAAGGAATGTACCTATCATTAAATGAACAATTAAAGAAAGTTCTAAAAGTTCCTGTAATCACTGCTGGAAGGATGGATAGCCCCGACATGGCGAGTGATGCTATCTCAGAAGGAAAAACGGATATGATAGCTTTAGGTAGACCACTTTTAGCAGATGCATATATTCCACAAAAAATAAAATTAGGAAAGCTAGAAAATATTCGTCCATGCTTATCTTGTCATGATGGATGTATGGGAAGATTAGCGACAGGCGGTGGAATTTCTTGTGCTGTAAATCCATCCGCATGTAGAGAAAAAGATTTTGAATTACAACCTGCTAGTAAAATTAAAAATGTAATGATTATAGGGGGAGGAGTTGCTGGATGCGAAGCTGCAAGAGTTTGCGCTATCCGTGGTCATAAAGTTTCGCTATATGAAAAAACTGATAAATTAGGCGGAAATATTGTTTCTGGAGGAGTTCCCGATTTTAAAGAAGATGATAGAGCTCTTGTAAAGTGGTATTACAATGAATTAAAAGAAAATAACGTTGATATTAATTTTAATACTAAAGTTACAAAAGATTTAACTAACAAATCAAATTTTGACGTAATTATTGTTGCTACAGGTTCAACACCTAAAATATTAAAGTTAGATGGTAATATGGACAAAGTCTATACTGCTCAAGATGTACTCCTCAGAAATAGAGCTGCTGGGAATTCATCAATTATTATAGGTGGTGGTTTAGTAGGATGTGAAACAGCGCTTTGGCTTGTAAAACAAGGTAAGAAAGTCACTATTGTTGAAACTCTTGATAACATATTAACATCTGGACCCGCTATATGTCATGCAAATAGCCAAATGCTAAAGGATCTTCTGAAATTTTACAAAGTAGATATTAAAACTAAAGCTTTAGTATCTAAAGTAACTAATGAAGGTGCTGTAGTAAAACAAGATAATAAAGAATTAACAATACTTGGTGAATCTATAATTTTAGCTGTTGGATATAATTCTGAAAAAGAATTATATGATGGGTTAAAATTTAATGATAAAGAAATGTATTTATTAGGAGATGCAAAACAAGTACAAAATATTATGAGTGCTATTTGGGATGCCTTTGAAGTAGCTAGAAACATATAAATACAATTAATGTTATTCCTTCTGAAATGTCGTTAAAAACTTCATTTAGATAAAAAATCCGATAATGTAAGTAGATTTGTTTACGCAAATCTACTTATTTTTTTTTGAGCTAAAATCAAGTTTTAGTAGATAGTAAGTTGGTTAGGATAACTGTGACTTGTTAGGTCGATCAGGGAAGTGGAATATGAATAAAAAAAGAAGCTTTAGTTAAAATGTAACTTATTGTCTTGGTAAAGACTAAAGAATAATGTATACTGAGATTCAGAAAGACGTATTGATTTTTAGACTAGACATAACAGTGGCAATGAGGATGCCAATTCAGATGTATAAAAATGAAAAATTAAACCATAAAGTTATCACTATAAAAGCATATGCGAGGAGAAAAAACAAATGAAAAAGTCAGTAAAAGCACTTATAATCTTATCACTCATAGTACTATTAGTTATAGTAGTAAGTATATACAGAATAGTATCAACACCGCCATCGCAAGTATCATCAGAAGCTACAACAGGAACGCCAGAGCAAATAGCGGATAAAAGGATTTCAGATGCGAAAATAGTAGCAGATAAAAAAATAGCAGATGCAAAAATAGTAGCAGATAAAATAATAGCAGATGCAAAAGCGGCGGAGGCAAAAAAAATATCGGATTTAAAAGCAACCGAGACTAAAAAAATATTAGAGGCAAAGTCTCAGGGTAATCAACTTAAAGAAGATGAATATAAAAGTTATAGTAATGAGAAATTTTCATATTCAATTATGTATCCTAATGATCTTAAAGTAGTTGATAACACTGCGAATGGGAATATACTTAAATCTGACGATGCAAAGGTTTCGTTGCAGGTATATGGAACTAATAATGCACCAAATGATACTATTGATTCAATATACAATAAAGCAATTAAAAATAATAATATGTATTATAAAGCTAAAGGTGGTAGTTGGTTTGTAATATCTTATACTGAAGGTGATGAAATAGTATATCAAAAAAAAGTGGTAGGAAAAGCTTCAACTAATACTTTTATTTTTAAATTTCCAGCAAATCAAAAGGATAAGTATACTAAAGTTGTGGATAAGCTTGAAAAAAGTTTCAAAACATCTTCTACTGATAAAAATCATTAATGCTAGGGTTGCTTAATCCATATAAAAAGATAAACAGGAATTTTAAATTTGAATTAATGAATAAAAATTTCGTTTTAAAAAATACTATTTGTAGATATACAAGGTAAACATCAAAATTATTGCAACATATCTTGGGTATTTACAATATAAAATTATATGGAGGTAGTGAAATGACTAAAAGGACATTAGTACCAGAAGCAGCGGGAAAACTTCAAAAATTTAAGATGGAAGTAGCACAAGATATGGCATTAGACAATATTGAAAGCAGAAATGTAGATATGGGCGATGTGCCAAGTAACATTGTAAATAAAATAAAAAATTCAGGTAATGTCGGTGGAGAAATGGTAAAGAGAATGGTAGAGGCAGCAGAAAAAAATATGGTGGATAACAAGTAAGTTACATTCGCAAAACAAGAATTACTAAAAAAAGTTTAAGAAGAGAGTGATCTCTGCTTAAACTTTTTTTCTACTCGTAAATTTTTTCTATACTTACTTCATAATTGCCTTCAGGAGATATAACAGTGCACTTTTCTCCAAGTGCCTTTTTATATATTGCCATGCCCAGAGGGGATTCAATACTTATGTTCATTAACTCAGGGTTGGTCTCTACTGTGGATACCAAGTGTATGTTCTCAATATCGCCTGTGTCAAGAAATTTAATATCAGCCTGACCTCCAAGACCTAATTGATCATCACTACTGTAATCATCTACGACTGTAGAGTTACGAAGTAACTCCTGAACTGCAATTATTCTATCATTATTGGTTGCTTCCTCATCTTTAGCTGCATCATACTCTGCATTCTCACTTAAATCGCCATGGCCCTTTGCTTCTTTAATTGATGCTGTGATTTCTCTTCTTTTTTCTCCTGTGCGAAGGGTTAATTCTTCCTCTAACTTTATTACTCCACTAGGTGTTAATATTGTATTTTTCATAGTTTTGTCACTCCTAACAATTTTTGCGTATATGATTCTGTCTTCTCTATATTTAAAAAAATTAAACATATCAAATTTTTTTAAATATAGAGAAGACAATAAAGAATTATTATATCACATTTTTGGACAATATATTAAATGTAATTATGAAGTTAATGCTTATTTAAATGTATTCTAATAAACATTACAAACTATATTTATAAAAACTGCAATATTTTTTGTTGTTAATGAGCTCTGAAGTAGTTTGAATAATTTAGGCTTACAGAATAATAAAAAATATAAAACATGTGTTATACTAGAAAGTAGGTATAGCAATGGCTGATCTTGCATATCTAAACATATAATGATTTAAATAAAATAATATAAAATACTTGAGATTGTAAAAGTTTTTTGCTGACATTTTAAATTTATATTTTTAGTATGGAGGAATGTTTTTATGAATCAAACAAAAGAATTAGGAACAGAAAGTATAGGAAAACTACTGGTTAAGTTTTCGGTGCCGGCTATAACCGGAATGATTGTAAACGCGTTATATAACATTGTAGATCGAATGTATATAGGGCATATTAAAGGGGTAGGATCCTATGCACTTTCAGGACTTGCAATAACGTTCCCTATATCAGTTATTATAATGGCTTTTGGAATGCTTATTGGGATAGGTGCTAGTGCAGTTATATCAATAAAACTAGGAGAAAAAAACAAAGAAACGGCAGATAATATTTTGGGAAATGCTTTTATACTTATAACGATAATATCATTAGTGATTGGCATACTTGGAGTTTTGTTTTTAAATAAACTTCTAATTTTATTTGGCGCAAGTGAAAATAGTATTCCCTATGCAAAATCATATATACAAATCATACTTATGGGAGCTGTTTTTCAAAATATAGGCTTTGGTATTAACAATATAATTAGAGCTGAGGGTAATCCCAAAATGGCAATGCTTACAATGGTATTTGGTGCAATTATTAATATTATATTAGATCCAATATTCATATTCGTTTTTGATATGGGAATTCAAGGTGCTGCAATAGCAACCATAATTTCTCAAGCTTTTAATACTATATTGGTATTGAAATATTTTACATCAAAAAACAGTGGAAGCGTACTAAAAATAAAGAAAGCCAATTTAAAGCTGCATAAACATATTATAAAAGATATTTTTGCTATTGGCATGGCGCCTTTTTCTATGCAAATTGCATCAAGTTTTGTAATTATTTTATATAATAAGGGGCTTTATTCTTACGGAGGAGATCTTGCAATAGCTGCAATGGGAATATTAAATAGTATATCAATGCTTATTTTTATGCCTATATTCGGTATAAGTCAAGGGATTCAGCCTATAATAGGATATAATTATGGGGCTAAATTGTATCCAAGGGTTTTAAAGGTTTTAAAGCTTGCCATAACTTTTGGTACATGCATTGCTATAATTGGATTTATCGGAGTACAAGTATTTGCGAAGCAGCTTATTGGCGTGTTTGTAGGTAATAATACTGACCTAATAAATTTAGGTGCACGTGGAATTAGAATTGACTTAATCTTTTTACCTATTTTAGGGTTTCAAATTTTAGGAGCAAGCTATTTTCAAGCAATAAATGAGGCAAAAACCTCAATGATTTTAAGCATATTAAGACAAGTCATAGTACTAATTCCACTTATTCTTATACTTCCATTATTTTTTAAATTGGATGGATTATGGCTTTCACAACCTTGTGCAGATTTGATTGCAACTGCACTAACCGCATTCTTCTTATGGAAAAGTATTAAAAAACTTAAATGTAAAAACATTGCATAGAAAAACAACAAATGCAACACAATAACAAAATAGCTCCATTGAAAAAAGGTGTTTATAAAGAACACCTTTTTATGTTAATTATTTTTAATAATCCTGGGGGCTAAATAAGCATGTAAATGCCTTATTCATAGCATATATGCAATATAATGGGAGTGGGGCAATTGTCGAAAACTTGTATTTACTGGCGAAGTTTAGTACAATGTATGAATATCGCTTAAATCTAAGGGGATGTGTTCACAGAAAATACATAGATTAAATAATCAAAGAGGTGAATAAATGTTAAAAATTGAAGTTAAAGGTTTGACCAAGATTTTTGGTAAAAACCCTAAACAAGGAATAAAACTTTTACAAGAAGGAAAAACAAAACCAGATATCTTAAAAGAAACAGGAATGACTGTAGGTGTAAATAGGGTATCGTTTGAAGTACACTCTGGAGAAATTTTTGTCATTATGGGGTTATCAGGAAGTGGGAAGTCCACTCTTGTTAGATTGATTAATCGTCTAATCGAGCCAAATGCAGGTAGTGTGTTAGTAGATGGTGAGGATTTGGCGAAAATGGATAAGCATAAATTAAGAGAAACTAGAAGAAAGAAACTAAGCATGGTTTTTCAAGGATTTGGATTATTTCCACATCGTACTGTTTGGGAGAATGCTGGATTCGGATTAGAAATACAAGGTATGGATAAAAAGGAAATAAAAGAAAAAGCTCTTGAATCATTACAAATGGTAGGACTTAAAGGATACGAGGATCAATATCCTAGTCAATTATCAGGAGGAATGAAACAAAGAGTAGGTCTTGCGAGGGCTCTAGCCAATAATCCAGATATTTTGTTAATGGATGAAGCCTTTTCAGCACTAGATCCTTTAAATCGTAAAGAGATGCAAGATGAGCTTATAGATTTACAAGCAACTATGCATAAAACAATTATATTTATTACGCATGACTTAGATGAAGCACTTAAAATTGGAGACAGAATAGCAATTATGAAAAATGGATTAATTGTGCAGGTTGGTACTCCAGAAGAAATTATGACAAACCCTGCTGATGAATATGTTAGAAAGTTTGTTGAGGATGTAGATAGATCCAAGGTTTTTTCTGCACAACATGTTATGAAACGTCCAGAGACCATAGATGTAGAAAAACATGGCCCACGAGTTGCGTTGCAACGTATGAGACAGGCTGGAATTTCAAGTATCTATGTTATTAATAAAAACAAAGAGTTCTTAGGAGTTGTAACTGCAGATGCAGCAGCTGAAGCAGTGAAAAATGGAACTAAAGATATTTATGATGTTATGATTACAGATGTTCCTGTGGTTCTTCCAGATTTATCATTAAATGATTTGTTTGAGATAATACACGATTCTCCTGTACCAGTAGCTGTTGTTGAAGAAAAAATATTAAAAGGAATTATAGTTCGAGGTGCAGTATTAGCGGCTCTTGCAGGAAATGAGGTGAATAACGATGAAACAAATACCAACGATACCAATAGTTAAATGGGCTGATATGCTTGTAGCATGGTTAAGAGATAACGCTCAGTGGTTTTTTGAACCAATTAAAGATACTCTAAATGCTGTTGTAAATGGCTTAAGTGACGCATTAATAGCTATCCCTCCAGTGGTTTTTATTTTGATTATCGTAGCATTAACTATATTTATAACCAGGAAAAAATGGGGTTTATCTATATTTGCATTATTGGGGTTACTATTAATCCTGAATCTTGGATTTTGGGAACAAACTATGCTTACCCTTTCATTGATTTTAACATCTAGTTCAATATCAATTTTGATTGGTATTCCTCTTGGAGTTTGGATGTCAAAAAGCAAAATGGTGCAAGATATAGTAACGCCTATATTAGATATTATGCAGACTATGCCTGCTTTTGTTTATTTAATACCAGCTGTTTCTTTCTTTGGGATAGGAATGGTACCTGGAATTATTGCATCTGTTATATTTGCAATGCCTCCAGTTGTAAGGTTAACCAATTTTGGTATTCGTCAAGTTTCAACAGAACTTATTGAGGCAGCAGATGCCTTTGGTTCAACTCCTGCACAAAAATTATTTAAGGTTCAACTTCCGATTGCAAAAAATACAATTATGGCAGGTGTTAACCAAACAATTATGTTAGCATTATCTATGGTTGTTATAGCTTCTATGATTGGTGCTGACGGGTTAGGTGTTGAAGTCTTTAGAGCAGTTACAAGAAATGAAGCCGGACAAGGATTTGCTTCAGGTTTAGCTATTGTTATATTAGCGATGATATTAGATCGTATTACTCAGGCGCTAAATAAAAAAAACATTGCCTAAAGTTTTAACGACATTTCAGAAGGAAAGTCTCCACTTTTATAAGTGGGAGTGCAAATCTCCTTCTGAAGTTGTTAATATTGCAGCTTCGAAGAAGATGATTTAACGACATTACAAAATAAAATAAAAGGAGGAAACAGATTAATGATTAAAAATAATTGGAAAAAATTTGGAATAGTAACATTTAGTCTAATAGCTCTAACTTTTGTAGGATGTAGTAGTAAAAGTAGCGAAGTAAAAAAGACTGATGATTCAAGTATTGAAAAACAATTAAATTATAAGATTACAGGTATAGATGCGGGTGCAGGCGTAGTGCAAGCTGCCGAAAAAGCTGTTAAAGACTATAAATTAGATTATAAAGTGCAAACTAGCTCAGGTGCTGCTATGACACAAGCACTTTCAGATGCAATTAAAAATAAGGAACCAATTATAATAACTGGTTGGTCACCTCACTGGATGTTTAGTAAATATGATTTGAAATACTTAAAAGACCCTAAGGGATCTTTCGGTGGTGCTGAAAATATAAATACAATTGCACGCTTAGGATTAAAAAAAGATAAGCCAGATGCTTATAAAATTTTAGACCAATTTTCATGGACAGCTGATGATATGGAAGCTGTTATGCTTAAAGTTAACGAGGGTGAAGATGTAAAGAAAGTTGCAAGACAATGGATTACAGACAATAAAGATAAAGTAAGTAAGTGGACAGCGGGTGCAAAAAAAGTGGATGGTAAGGAAGTCAAGCTTGCTTATGTTTCTTGGGATACAGAAATTGCAAGTACTAATGTAATTGCATTAGTACTTGAAGATATGGGATACAAAGTTAGACTTACGCAAGTAGAATCAGGTCCTATGTGGGCAGCTGTAGCTACTGGAGATGTAGATGCTATTGTTGCAGCATGGTTACCAGGAACACACGCTAAATATATGGCTGACTACAAAGGTAAAGTTGAAGATCTAGGTCCAAACCTAGAGGGAGCTAAAATAGGGTTAGTTGTTCCTAAATATATGAACATTAATTCTATAGAAGATTTAGCTAAATAGATTATATATTAAGAATAGGCCTTAAAAGGCCTATTTTTTTACTTTATTAAATTTAGTGTATGTAGCAAGTTAGGGTGAGCTTAATTTGTTATCTCTGGTTATACTTATTAATCTTTTCTGCAGCAATTCTTGTGAACCCAATTTTTATAGTCTTCTTGAAATCCTAAGTCAGTATAACAAATTAATTCTCCGGGAGAAATGGAATTAGTACAAACCTGACAAGTAGAGGTATACTCAGCTGTCTTTGTAATCCCTAACCATAGGGGTTCATTAAGTTTTAAAAGCTCATTTTCTAGTTCATCATTTGTAAATTCCTTGCATACTAACTCACGTAAATAACCTGAAAAATTATTTTCTCCATGAGTTAATTTAGATTTTCGCAGTGCTAATTTATACACATGATCTGGCAGATTGATTGATACTTTTTTACTCATTATTACTAACTCCTATAGTATTAATATCTACTGATATAATATGAAGGTTATTATAATTAGTGCACACTTTGTATCGAATATTGCTCGATAATTTTAACTAATGCAGTAGAGACTAATATGGTAACTACTTTAGCTAAGTAATAGTTACTTCTTGAGGGTGATAGCATTTAGTAGCTAAACATCTGAACCTAAACCTATGCATATGACGAAACAAAGCTTA
>DAVZGU010000013.1:0-14195 GCA_052274215.1 Clostridium sp.
ATTATTTTACCAGTCACAAAATAGACACGGTCTTTTTTTGTACCGTGTCTACTAGAGTTTATTTTTATGCTTATTTTAGATTAAGTAAATTATGTGATTAATTACTGACGAATCAGATTCCATTACTTTCAAGAAAGTCACGAAGTAAATTCATACAGACAGCCTTTCTGTATTCTGCAGAAATTCTACCTCTGATAGGAACAATCGCCTGATCATATGCTGCAAGATAATCTTCCTTAACAGACTTTGCCTCTTCAATAGTCTTGCCGATTAACATTGTATCAATATCTGCCCGTCTGATGATAACGTCGCTGATTGCACCGAATGCTGTCATACAGCTAGCAATCTTATTATCCTCTACATTAAGAATGGCAGCAAAGGATACTCTAGCAATTGCCAAAGCATTTCTTGCACCAACTTTCTTATAATAGTAATTACTAAGACCTGTCTTATTCATAAGGATTTCAACGAGTAGTTCATCTGTCTTTAGGGCAGTCTTCTTTCTACCAAGATAGAATTCAGCAATTGGAATTATACGTTCACCTTTGCTACTGACAAGACGCAGTTTAGAGTCCGTGGCAAAAAAGATTAGTGAACTGTCCCCCTTAGCTGATCCATTGCAGATATTGCCACCAACAGTACCTAGGTTTCGGATTGCTGGCGCCGCAATCTGTGATACTGCTTCCTTTAGAATATCAGGAGTCAGTTTACTTTCAATAATGCCCGTGAAAGTACATGATGCACCAATGCGGATATATTCTGCATCTTCTACTATATTTTTCATCTCAGGTACTTTATTAAGAAACAAATATGTCGCATTTTCATCTGCTTTAATCATCAAATCGGTACCTCCAGCGTAAGGAGTAACCGCTTCATTTGCAAGGATGTCCAATGCTTGTGTAAGTGATGTTGCCTGATAACCATTTACCATAACCCTTCCCCCTCCTTTGCTGCAATTGCAATTGCATTAACAATGGCATTGTATCCGGTGCATCTACAAAGATTTCCTGAAATTCCATCACGAATATCTGCTTCAGTAGGGTTTGGATTCTTGACAAGTATACATTCGGATGCAAGTATCATACCAGGAATACAAAATCCGCACTGCACTGCACTGACAGAGGCATACGCCTTGTCAAGAACAGCAAAACGCTCAGTTTCACGATAACCTTCAATGGTAGTAATAGTACTTCTTTCTATGCTACCCATGGCTACCATACAAGAGTTAACCAATCTGCCATCAAGAATAACAGAACAGGCACCGCATTCGCCTTCTTTACAACCGCACTTTACGCCAGTGATACGAAATTCATTTCGAAGTACATCCAGCAAACGCTCATTTGCCCTGGCAATTGATGTAATCTCTTTACCATTAAGAATAAATTTTATCATTATTTAAGCACCTCCTGTAAAACTCTCATGGTATCTTCTGGTGTGAATGGCGCCTTATTTAAGTTTACACCAAGCGCACTCTCCATTGCTTCAACATAAGCTGGAGCCGCACCAACAAGAGGAAGTTCACCTGCACCCTTTGCTCCATATGGACCGTGCGTATATGGATTATTCATTATTTCAGTCACAAGATTTGGCACGTCTACCGCTGTAGGAATGATGTAATCACTAAAGCTATTATTACGAATCATACCTTTATCATTGTAATCCATCTGCTCCATAGAGGCATAACCAATACCCTGAAGGAATCCTCCCTGCATTTGTCCTAAAATAATATTCATATCGATAGGAACACCAACATCGAAAATACCCCATGCTCCAAGAATCTTTGTAGTGGCGGTAAGTGTGTCTACTTCCACTTCAATAACATTAACAGACCAAGAATAAGTTGGATATGCATCTCCACTGAATTCTTTCATACTAAATGGAACTACAAAATCAGGCTCAACAAAATGTTCTTCTATAACTTGTTCTTCTCCTGTTTTCCATTCTTTCTTAAGCCTCTTCGCTGCACGCTTAAGTAATTCTCCAACTGTCATAAGCGAACGGCTTGCTACGGTGGGACCTGAATCAGGCACAAGATCTGTATCCGGATTATTGTTTAACACCTGATCATACGAAATGCCAAGGGTATCCGCAACAATTTTACAAAATGTAGTTTTTAGGCCTTGACCAATATCCGAGTTGCTTGCTAGAATCTCTACCGTACCATCTGCATTTTTTCTAATCTTTGCAACAGCCTTAATGAGGTCTCTCTCCCCACTTCCTGTAAAACCACATCCATGGTAAAACATAGACATACCAATACCTTTTCTGTATCTACCATTTTGATTCTTATACAACTCTCGTTTTGCACGGTAATCAGTAAGCTCATCAAGACGCTGAATCATTTCAGGCAAAGGCACATGGAAATGATACTTGCCACTTGTAGACGTAGAATCACCTTGTTTAACCATATATTTTTCTTTAATTTCTAGCGAATCAATGCCCATTTTCTTTGCAATGTGATCCATAATCATTTCTACTGCAAAGAAAGTCTGAGGGGCCCCAAATCCACGGTATGCACCGCAAGGTACAGTATTTGTCTTGACTGCACGTCCGGTAACCCGAAGATTATCTATGCGATATACCCCATTTGCACAGATCAAACCACGCTGCAAAACAACTGCAGAAAGTGTGGTGTATGCGCCACCATTAAACATAACATCAATATCCATACCAGTAATTTCATTGTCTTTAATAGCTACTTTATATGTGCTGATAGATGGATGACGTTTTGAAGTAAATTCCATATCCTCCCGCCTATCAAAAATGACCTTAACTGGCTTGTTGGCCTTTTTTGCCGCTACTGCGATCTGACACGCAAGTATGGACGGAAACGCTTCCTTGCCGCCAAATCCACCCCCGGTAACATCCTGGATAATTTGAACATCCTTGTCTTCATAACCCAATGCTTTGGAGACTGCCCCTTTTATATAGTATGGACACTGCATAGAACCGCGTACAGTCATTCGTCCATCATGAGGATAAGCAATCATACCCTGTGTTTCAAGATAAGCCTGTTCTTGATAACCAGTTTGAAAGGTCTCGATGAAAACACTATCAGCTTCTTCTAGTGCCTTATCAATATCTCCTTTTTCATAGTTGTATTCGAAAAACACACAATCAGATTTGAGCATATCAAGAACAGGAACTTGTTCTTCATATACTACAACAATCTCATTCAAAATTCTCTCAACTTCTTTAAAATCCGGACCCACTACCATTAAAATCGGATCACCAACATACTCTACAGTGTCTTCTGCATAAACCGGAGTGTCATCAAGGACAATATGAACCAGATTTACACCTGATACGTCGTTCTTATCAACAACATAATAACCCTCTGGCAATTCAGGAAGAATAATATTTATAATTCGAGCTTTTGCCTTTGCGGAGTGCAACAACCTGCCATAAATCATACCCTCCATTACTTGATCGTCCACATAAAGCGCACGACCGCTTATTTTAGGTTCATGATCTTTTTTCTTTACAGACTTACTAATAGTTTCCATTTAATACCTCCTATACATTTAATTAATAGGTGTTTGTATAAACGCCTCAAACCTCATAATTATCTTGTTGCCTAAGGTAGACAACATCAATAAAACAAATGATTGAAGATGAAATCTAATCCTCCATATAGTGCACTAGCCTATTGTAATCTTCCTTTGTGTCTGCATCTATCATGCAGCCATAGTCCTCAACAGGAACTGTTGATATCTGGTTTTCAAAATGTTTCCACACTTCCCGAAGACCGCCTTCCCTGCCAGACTTAAGAATGTAATCAATACATTTCCATGAAATCAACGGAGGGTGCTTTTGATGTCCATCAATAGTAGGAAAAGATACCATGGCATGTGTCCTACACATGGCCTCTTTCACTGCAAGAAAGGTTTTAGGATGGATAGCTGGCATATCCCCTGGAAGAAGATAAAAGGCATCACAGGTATTGATTGTAGCGATACCGATTTTAACAGATGTTAACATGTCTGTTTCTGCATATTTATGATTACGTACATATAATAATCGAGAGGCGTCATATTTATTACGTAGCAGAGCTTCCATTTCTTCAGCATGATGTCCCAATACTACAATGACTTGATTTACGCCCCCATGAAACATACTATCGACACTTTGTTCAATCATAGTTTTTCCCTTTAGCTTTAAGAGTGGTTTGAATGCTTCCATGCGGCTAGATAAACCTGCAGCCAATATGATGCCATTGGTTTCCATTTAAACACCTCTCCTTCTAAATCAGACAGTATAAAACGTTTAAATATTTGTGCAACTTTCAATGTAATTAGAGAAGCTTGGATTTCAAGCTTGTCCCTTATATATTCTGCTACCATTAATCGTTTTAATATCTGTCCTATTTGGACTCGGCTTCACAACAATTAATGCTTTTGATATTTAGGGCAAACATAAATAACCTCCGTATTACAATAATTTCTTGTTACAATTATTATAATACGGAGGTTATTTTTCATCAAATTCTTTGTCAAAAGAACTTGGTTTATATAAAATTCTAACATCTAGAACAATCTCGCAAATTCATCTTTTGCGTACTTACGTACATTCTGTTCAAATTGCTGATATTTTTCCAATAATTCAATGCCTTCCTTTGTCAAATAGGTTTTTCCACCGTTGCTACCACCATGTTTTCTTTGGACCACTGCATACCCTAGCTCTTGTTCCAACTCATTCAGCATATTCCATGCTTTACTATAAGACAATGCAATATGTCTGCATGCACTTCGTACAGATTGTGTATCCTCAATTAAAATCAAAAGTAATTTTGTTCTTGAATTAAAAAACATGGATTCCTTTTCAATACTTATTCTAACAAAAGGATGCAAAATATGCTGATTGTGCTTTTTTAATAGTTGATCCAATCGATCAATATCATTCGCATCATGGAGAATACCTTCATCTTCTATATCCATCCATTGTCTTTCAACCCCAATATTTCGAATGGCTCCTCGCATTCCCATATTCCCATCATATTTTAGAATTCTAGGAATCAATTCGGAAGATATTAAAAGAGGATGTCCAGCTTTTCCATGATAAGATGGTGAAAGCAACTTTTCGCCACATTCCATCATCCTTTGAATGGTCTCTGGTGAAAACATGGTAATATTCACTGGATTAAATATTACCTGATCACATTTATTTAGTAAATAATCTAGTCCTATTTTTGCAGAATCAAACATTTGTGAGTTTTCATACTGCTCATTTCGCAAAAATATAACCCCATAATCAGCTAAATCATGTTCAATTTCTTCAGCTTCATATCCAGTAATCACCACAATTGGCGAGATTCCAACCTGTTGAAAGGTTAAAACAATTCTTTTTACTACAGTAATGGACCCAATTTTAAGTAGTGGATGTGATTCATTTTTTCCTAATGTTTTTCCTGTGGCAACAATTATGCCACCTGTTGTTTTCATTTCCTTTTTTTCATATCCATGCCTCTTACTCTGTGCCAGTATTGTCAATTTTGACACCACCATTTTTTTATTTGTGTTTTCACGGGAACCCTATAGTTCTTGCAATTTCTCTATCTTTTGATTTGAATTTCACTTAATTTGTATAACTTTTTCCGGGTTAATTTTTATTCTTAAGGGAAGAGGTTTGCATTTAATTAAATTCCACTCCTCCTTGGAAATATCCCACAATATATTATATTTTTTTTCATTTCCTACAGGTTCACTAAATTTAAGATATACTTTTGTTCTAAATAAAGTGTCGCCAGTAAAAACAACCCAAAAGTTAAAAGTATTTACATCTTCATCGTCTTCGTTAATTTCTAGATAATGAGCCCTAATTCCAATGGCAGTTATACTGTCCTCTATTTCATGATCAAAAGTAATTCTACATCCCCAGTCAATAGCTTCTATTATATTATTTTTGATCTTTCTTGCCTTTGAAATATTTTTACAACCTGTTAGTTTTGCAGCACAAAGTGTTGGTGGGCTATTAAATATAGTATCCTTATATCCCATAGCATCAATACTTCCCGCAGCTATTATTATTATGTTATTGCATAATTGATATGCTTCTTCCATGTTATGTGTGACAAAAATCGAAGTTCCCCTAAACATCATAAGATCGTCCTTAAGCTGCATTATCATACTATTCCTAAGATGCTCGTCCAATGCCGAAAATGGCTCATCAAGGAGTAATATTTCAGGATCCACAACAAGAGCTCTAGCAAGTGCGACCCTCTGTTGCTGCCCTCCTGATAATTGATAAGGAAATCTTTTTTCCATGCCACTAAGCTGTAAATCCAAAATTTTCTTTTTAATTTTATCAATTCTTTCAACTTTAGCAATGCTTTTAGGAAGACCAAAACCAATATTTTGTTCTACGGTCATATTAGGGAACAGTGCATAATTTTGAAAAAGGAATCCTACTTTCCTCTCTCGAATGGGAATATTAATTTTATTTTCCGAATCAAATAAGACGCGGCCATTTAATACTATTTTCCCTTTATCAGGAGTAACAATTCCTGATATGCAACTTAGCGTCATACTTTTCCCTGATCCAGACGCCCCTAAAAATCCTAAAATACCATTATCTGCTTTAAAATCAACTCTAAGCTCAAATCCTGGTAGCCTTTTTATAATATTTACTTGTAAACCCATAATTATTTTCTCCTTGCAGAAGAGACTAAAAACACTTGCTTTTCAGACCATTTATCGCTAGCTACAATGACTGTTAATGATATTATAAATATTAGTATAACCCATTTAACAGCATTAGCATTTTCCCCAGCTATCACAGCAAAATATATTGAAATAGGAATTGTTTGCGTTTTACCAGGAATACTACCAGCAATCATCATTGTAGCCCCAAATTCTCCGAGAGCCCTTGCAAATGATAGTACTGTCCCTGCTGCGATTCCAGGCCAAGCCAGTGGAACCGCTACTTTCCAAAAAATTTTCCACTCAGATGCTCCCAATGTTCTAGCCGCATTAAGAACATTAACATCAATTTGACGAAAAGCACCTACACAGGTCCTATACATTAGAGGAAAAGCAACTACAGTTGCAGCTATAACTGTAGCAGCCCATGTGAATATTAATGTGATTCCAAACCCATTTAGTAATTTACCAATAGGATAATTTTTCCCAATAATCATAAGTAATATAAAACCCAAAACTGTTGGGGGAAGTACCATTGGTAATGTCAAAATTCCATCTAGAATCCCTCTGGCGCGTCCTTTATATCTAGACATAAACCAAGCTGCTGCAATTCCAATGAAAAACACTATAAAAGTAGCTGTAAAAGCTGTTTTTATGGAAATCCATAATGGTGAAAATTCTGACATGCTATTCAACTCCTAACCTATTTCAAAAGAGAATCAAAACCGTACTTTGTAAAAACTTCTTTTGCTTTATCACTAGATAAAAATTTTAAAAATGTCTTAGCATCGTCCGCATTTTTACTACTTTTAATTACAGACGCTGGATAGACCACTGGAGTTTTGTATAAATCATCACTAGCAAGCGCAACAACCTTTACTTTTTTAGAAGTTTTAGCATCAGTACCATATACTACTCCCGCATCTACATTTCCGGTTTCAACCCAAGTCAAAACTTCCTTAACGTCTTTTGCATAAACAGCTTTTGATTTAACTTTATCAAGGATGTTTAATGATGTAAATACTTCTTCTGAATATTGACCTACAGGAACTGTTTTCGGTTCTCCTAATGCTATTTTCACAATTTTAGCATCTGTCACATCCTTGAAATCACTAATGCCCAATGTAGAATCATTTTTAACTATAAGAACTACACTATTTCCTACTAAATTAACATTGGTATCGTCTATTAGCAAACCTTTTTCCTTCAAAGCGACCATCTGTTTTGTACCCGCAGAAAAAAACAAATCCACATCAGCACCTTGTTCTATTTGTTTTTGAAGTATTCCTGAAGACGCAAAATTATAATTTAATGTAACATTTGGTTTTTCTGCCTTATAAAGTGTTTTTATTTCCCCCATAACTTCTGTTAAGCTTGCAGCCGCAGAAATCGTCAATGTAGCTGGTTGTTGTGCTGCTGGTGTTTCAGAAGTTTTGACCTTCTGACTACAACCTGCCATTCCTAAAATAACCGTAACTAAAGACATAACTACTAAATAACGTATCCCTTTTTTCATTTTGCTTCCCCCTATAATATATTTTAACCCTTTACAGTCAAAGCATGACAAAACGCATCAAAAAAACTCAATATATTGTATTTATTGTTATATTTTGTTATGTTCCATTATAAGTTATTCCAATAAAAATTTCAACATTTTCTATTCAATTACTATAAAATTAGGGTTTATTGATAATATTTCACTGAATAATTCATCATAACAAAAAAGCGACCTAGTTTAAAAATAAATCATTTTTTAATTTCATTATATATCTGCAGTTATTTTCCCTATATCTTTTAAATCCTATCCGCCAATACTTTCTAGTTCCAACTTGAACTCATCAGAACGAAGAATTTTAAGTACAGCCTGATAATGTGGCTTATCAATCTCTTCTTTCTTAATAACAATATCATAACTTTCTATTTGTCTGGGAATAAAATCAATTCCATTTACCTGTTGGCTAACCTTTTCATTTACAATAGCAAGATGTGAGGAACACTATATTTTTTGAAAATATTGAATTTTTTTTGGCAATCTAATATCTTGAGTATTAATTTTTATTGTTTTTTTGTATTGCAATAAAGTGTTAAAAAAACAAGTGTTAACCCTAAATTAGTATCACTAAGCTAGCTAATATTCTACCATAATAGTACCCTCCTTACCCTAAATTTCCGCCATAATATAATACACTTACGAAACGACGCTTATGAATATAATTACATTGTTTTACTTTTAGTGTCGTTTTTGATCAATCTACGTATTATATACTAAATAAAGCTAAGGAGCGATGTTATGCCAAATATAGAAACAAAGTATCATCCTGAAGATTGGTGTGTGGAAAAAGACGATTGTGAAGATCAGCGTGATTATGAAAAAAAACTTGATGCTAAACCCGCTGATATAGACCAGTGTGATTTTGAAGAAAAACCTGATGATAAAGTCGACGATAAAGACCAGTGTGATTTCGAAAAAAAACTTGATGACAAACTCGATGATAAGGATCATTGTGGCTTTGAAAAAAAACTTGATGATAAAGATCATTGTGACTTTGAAAAAAAACTTGATGCTAAAGAGCAGTCTTCTTTTGAAAAAAAACAATTTCATGTCCATGAGTTTGAAGGTAGCACTACAATAGCTGAATTAGAGGAGACGCCTCCTAATCATAGATTTTCCGGAGTATGCAGTCCAGCAATATCTGTTTCAGGTGGACATATTCATAAAGTTAAGTCAAGAACAGACTGTTTTGATCACTTACATTATTTCGAAGCAACTTCTGGCCTTCAGATACCTGTTGGCAATGGAAAACATGTACATTTCGTAAAAATCACTACATCCATAAATGATTTCCATTCACATAAATTAATATTTGTTACACTTATAGAATCCCCAATATTTGAAGAGAAAAATAGTATAAATACAGAGAGCAAGTGATTTAAACAAGATAAAAAAACAAAATATACCGAAAGAGTAATATAATTTATATATTACCCTTTCCTTTTTTAATGTTTTCTTGATTTATTTCAAGAAGCCTTTTAGGATATTCATTTTCAGCTTTTAATTTTAATATTTCTTCATGAGAATCATAATATTTTTTGGGGACGACTTCTCATTAGTGATGAGGTCTTGCCTCTTTTATTCGTTCCTTTCCCTTTTCAGTAGCAGCAGTTTTTCTTTTCATTGCATTTATATTATCGACATGACGGAAACGCATTGCTGACCAATCATCATCAATAGATACTTGAGATACTGGTTCAAATTCATATGTACAATGTACTAATTTCCTTGTAATAGCTATGTAGTCTATAATCAAATTATTTTATGATTGTAGTTAGTACACAATTTATGAAAAGTGCATATTAATTAAATAAAGATTATGTTCGCAATCCTCTATAGTTTCTTCTCAAGCAAATAAAATAATCCTTTTCTCCAGTTTGTTTCTCCAACCTTTTGGTATCCAAGTGTTTCATACATTTTTAATGCATATGGATTTAAAGAAAAAGCATCTAATCTAATAGATTGTATTCCCTCTTTTTGTAATAAATCTTCAATCATAATTATTGTATTTTTTCCTGTTTTTTGATTCTGATAAATTAGATTAACACATAGTCTATGTATTACAGCAAACCTTTCATTGTCATATTTCCAATTACCATTCTTATACTGTTCGTCAAATTCATTATTGACAACTACAACAGAAACAATGATATCCTCTTTAATTCCAACATACATTTGTTTTTTTAATATATCTTGCTCGAGAATTGTATTGTCGGGGTATATCTCATCCCATTGTGGTATGTTGTTTCCATTCATCGCATTAATTGCACTCTTAAATATATCTATGATTATATTTAAATCCTCCAGTTCTGCCCTTCTGATTTTCATAATACCACTCCTTCTAATTCTATAAATAATCTTTCCTCCGCATAACAATACACTTTCAAAACAACTCTTATGAAGATTATAACTAATACCACGCTCATCTGGTTAGCAACCACTCATCACAACTCTGTGATAGCATTTGTAATTCATTGAAAAATATGCTTGTATGATATCCATCACAAACTGCATGATGTACCTGTAAAGAGAGTGGTAATAACATTTTTCCGTCTTGCTTAAAAAATTTACCATACGTACTGATAGGCAAAAGATAGGTTCCATCTGCGTAAACGTTGAGGTTAAACCCTGTAAAACTAACCCAAGGAATGCAAGAAACAGGAAAAGTATTTTTAGGTTCATTTTCTTTTGCAGAATTTTTTTTTACATCACCATATTTTGGGGTATCATCAATATAATTACTATAAAACACTTTAAAATCATCTAAATACATTGTCCAGATGTTAGTAAATGTTTTGTCATCCCTATGAAAAAAGGTAAAACACGGATTCATATTTTCCCAATAACCAAGATTACCACTCTCATCAAAACAAGTACGAAATTCTTCATGTCTGTTTATTACTTTTGCTGTCATATAAATCAAAGAAGGGTATAATTTTATATTATTATTTTTTAATTTAATAAGCAAATCTGTTATATCGATATTAGCTGTCATGCTGTATGTACATCTAACATCATTCATATAGTGGTCAAAATACGGTCTCCTATCCCAGTTTTCTTTATCTATTAAATTAAAATGCATTGACATCAACTCCTTGCGTACTAATTATAGATACCCTTTCTTCGTCTTATTATACACTTTTATAATAACCTATATAAATCAATGGTTAAAGTAAAAAAGTGAATGTACAGTTTTATCTAAAATCGCACATTCGCTTATGATGTAATTTATGAAAAATATAACTTAACTTTAATTAATGCTTTTATGCATTTATATTTGCCATGAAATCATTACACTTATTTTCTAAAAAAGTGTAGTAGTAGGATAACATAAACATAAGTGCCTGTATGCTGTAAATAACTAATCGTTCTGTTAAACCTAATATATTTAATTGTAAGCTCATAGAAATTGGATTAAACACCCCAAATACAGTAATAATTATAGCCATAACTAAAGTAAGCTTCCCCAACCTCTTCATTTTTTCCTGTCTTAGGTACCCAAATGAAATCAAAAAAGAGGAAGCAATTGTTGTAAACACCACGACCACTGTCACAATAATATGCATCCTATTCTGGAAATTCATCACTGTTTTATCCGCAGTTAGAGGAAATAAACTATAACCAAACAGTGATGTTAATTGCATTATCATTAAAATTACATATCCAATTCTTAACAAGCTGTGATATTGGCTGAATGCTTTTGCAATCAAGGCTATTACCATTAAAACCATGCAAATACCATAAACAAAACCAAATATTTTTAGCAACTGTGCATTAGGGGCTCCCTCTGCAGTAAGTGAACTAATATCTGTTGTAATTGGATTATATTCTGTCCACAAAATATTCCCTAAAATAGTATGTGCAAAATAAAATAGGACTCCAACCATTCCTAAGGGCATTAAATATTTATTAATTTTTTTCATTCTTATACCTCCACAAATATAAAGAATCTTTGTTTTAGACTTAAATACACTTTCGAAAAACTCTTATGAAGATTATAACATTATTTTACATGATGCTATATACTTTTATAAATATCTCCATACACAAAGTTACTTTAGTTAATCGTAATTATATGACTTAAACCAAGATGTTTTTCTTTTTTTGTTATATGGAGATTAATGTAATATTTTTCATTTATCCATAGTATGATAAATATATATGGCTTATTAGTTATGCATACTTAATCTTACCAATGAAACTATACCAAAAAGATATACTATGGGCAGTGTACTCAAAATGATATTTTGTACACTAATAAAAATATAACCCCATAAATTTAACGACATTTCAGCTCCGTAGGAGATGCTTTAACCGAGACGTCATAAGTTTATATATCAAGCTATTAGTGAAAGGAGATAATTTCATGAACAAAGTTATGGATTTAGATGGAGTAATGGAAAAGGTTCACGATGGAGCGACAATTATGTTTGGTGGATTTCTAGGGGTGGGTGCACCGCTTAAAGCGATTGACAAATTAGTAGAAAAAGGCGTTAAAGATTTAACTATAATATCAATCGTTAACTCTTATCCCGGTCAGGATTTTGACATTGCACGATTGTACAAAAACAAGCAAGTTAAAAAATTAATAACTGCTCATTCTAGCACTTGCCAGCTTGCTTTAGAGCAATTTAAAAACGGAGATATTGAAATTGAATACTTTCCAATGGGTAGTCTTGTTGAAAAAATTAGAGCAGCGGGTTCTGGATTAGGTGGTATTCTTACCCCTACAGGTGTAGGTACACTAGTTGAAGACGGTAAACAAAAACTTATAATAGAGGGTAAAATGTATTTAATTGAATTGCCGCTGAAGGCTGATTTTGCATTTATTAAAGGTTATAAAGGCGATAGATTAGGAAATATACAATATCGTGGCTTAGGCATTAATACCAATCCAATTATGGCAATGGGTGCAGACTATACAGTAGCCGAAGTGAATGAAATAGTTGATGTTGGTGGTATTGAACCTGAATGCGTAGGTACACCAAGTGTATTTGTGCAAGCCGTTGTACAAGGATATTCATTTGATGAACATAAACAAGTATATACTGATTTGTGGGTTCGTTCTAATCAATTAAAATAATTGATTATTTATAAATCAAAGGAGGTAATTAAGTATGGAAGCAAGAGAAATAATTGCTCGTAGGGCAGCTAAGGAACTAAGTAATGATCAAGTAGTGAATTTAGGGTTTGGAATGCCTACAGCAGTTGCCAATTATTTAGCTGAGGGTGTGGAAGTAATATTGCAATCTGAAAATGGTTGCTTAATGTTTGGCCCTACTCCAAAACTAGGCAAGGAAGATCCGGATATTGCAAACTCTGGCGGTCAACCTATTAGCTTACTACCCGGAGCTGCTGTTTTTGATTTGGCTACATCATTTTGCATTATTCGTGGAGGGCATGTTGACGCCACAGTACTTGGCGCACTTGAAGTAGATCAAGAGGGTAGTATTGCAAACTGGGCTATGCCACTTGCTCCTGGAAAATTTGCACCAGGTATGGGAGGGGCTATGGATTTAGTAAATGGCGCTCGCAAAGTTATTGCTACATTGAAACATTCTAGTAAGAGTGGATCTAAAATACTAAAAAAATGCCTACTTCCAATTACAGGGAAAGGCGTAGTTGATGTTATCGTTACTGAAAAAGCAGTGTTTGAGGTAACGCCTACTGGACTTGTACTTACTGAAATATTTGAAGGCCTAAATGTTGAGGATATTCGTAGTATTACAGAAGCTGATTTTACAGTTTCTGATAAGGTAGCTGTATATCAGTTGTAGATGTTTATTTTGAAAATTGTTTATATACTAGATTTAGATCTTCTAAAACAAAACTCCCACTTTTAATAAGCAATAGAATTTATAAAAGTCATGACAAAGGAGAATTATCGATTACTCTTTTGTCATGACTAAATTTTTTTATTATTTATTTTAGTAAACTGCTATAATATTATCTTCCATGTGGCCTTCAGTAGTTGCAGCTCATAGACTCAGTAGTTGCAGCTCATG
>DAVZGU010000014.1:0-14087 GCA_052274215.1 Clostridium sp.
TTTATATATATAACTCAAATAGACCTAAAAAAACAAAGTATTTAAAACGGTATTTATGGAACAGAATATTAATGAATTACTAAACCAACTGGAGCAATGGAAAGGCAGTCCGTAGGAAAGGTTCCATTATAGAAGACGGTAGCACCAACCAAAGGGCGGTAGGTCTATTTGATAAATTTAATAGTAGTAATTACAAAGATAAATCAGTAAATAATCATATGATAAGGTATATCTATACCTTCCCGTTCATAAGTAAATCAGATAATATCATCTTATATGATTCCAAATCTTCACCTTGGAAAAATAGAAAAAAATCAAAACTTTTATGACATAATCTTTAATATCTGTGAAATTTTTAATGAAATAGGTTTATCAATTAATTAATAACCGTATAACACAGTACACCCTGATAAAAAAATAATGATACTAACGCTCATTGTACCTCTGGGATATCTTTCGGCACAGGACTTGGATGCTACCACTACCCCTAAACATAAATCAAAGCATAAGTATTCTAATGCCTTATTATTTGTGATAGTATTTCATTGAAGTATTTCTGGGTATTAACTTTAACAGATATAAAATTTAAAAGCTTATGTTATAATTAAACTAAGATAAATATTTAGTGTAAAGGATGTAATAATACTATGGTTACAAGAAAAGATGTTGCCAAGCATGCAGGTGTTTCTACTGCAACAATATCGAATGTAATTAATAATAGGGATGTCGTAAGTACTAAAATAAGGGAAAGAGTATTAAATTCCGTCAAAGTCCTTAGATATAAACCTAATATGGTTGCAAGAAGTCTTAAGACAAAAGAAACTCTGCAGGTTGCACTAATTATAAATGATATCAGAAATGAATATTATGCAGAGGTCGTAATTGGAGTTGAGGAAGAGGCAACCTTAGCGGGGTACTCTGTGTGCATACTGAATGCTAAAAACTACGATTATTATATGAGTGAAGTAATTAAACGTCAGTTTGATGGAATAATAATTATTGCAGATAAGATACCTATAAGTAGTATAAATGAAATTGCTGAAAATGATACTCCAATTGTATTTGTTGGTAATCAAGGCTACAGTGGAGTTGATGAAAGAGTAACTGAAATATTTATTGATATGTATAGCGGTGCATATGAGTTGTTCGAATATCTATTTAATCTTGGGCATAGAAAAGTGGCATATATTTCTGCAAGAGCATTGGATAGTATAAATGAACCTGATTATAGAATTAAGGCATTTGTGACCGCAATGAATGACAACGGTATTTCTGTAGATTACACTTCTATTTTCATACATGGTGATACTCTGCAATATGCTTTTGATTCTGCATATAGTTTATTAATGAACGAGAATCGACCTACAGCGATTTTTACGGGAAATGATAACCTTGCAATGGCTGTTATGGAAGCTGTTAGAAGAAGTGGTTTAAGAATTCCCGAGGATGTGTCTGTTGCCGGTTTTGATAACTTAGATTTAAGCAAATATTTGAATCCTTCTTTAACAACTGTAGAAAATCCAAAATATCGATTAGGGAAAAAAGCTATGAAATTACTTTTAAAAAAAATGAAAGGTGAGAAAGTAGAAAATTTCTTTATGCAAACAGAACTTATAATACGAAAATCAACACAATCAATAAAGACTAAGTTTTAATTTAATTTATGGTTTTGAAATAAAAATTTAAATAGTCTTAATTTACTGAGTTTGAAATAATATACTTAATAAAAAATTTACTCGAGAAAATAAAATAAAATTATATTGATAATAAATCAGATAATCTAAGATATTTTTCATTTTAAACAAAATACAAACGTTTTCATGTTGACTTAAATTGATATAGGCAGTAAAATTAAATTAATAGATAATTTACTCGAGTAAATTTAATAGTAATTACTACGATTATTCAAATACTAACGTGGGGGTAGCTGAAATGAATGAAAGAGATAGAGTTTTAGCAACATTAAGTCATAAAGAGTTAGATATAATTCCTTACCAATTAGATTTAACAGAAGAGGTTCATGATAGATTAGTTAATTATTTTAATGATAAGGATTTTTGGGAAAAAACTGGTTCATATCTTGAACAGGAAAGAAATGAGAGCTTCACAACGTTATCAAACTCTCAATTTAAAGATATGTTTGGAGTTGTTTGGAATAAAGCGCAGGAAGGTGATTTTGGAGTAGTTTCAGATTATATTCTAAAGGATGCTGAATTTGGAGATTATATATTTCCTATACCAGATGAAAAAATAATAAGAGAAAAATGTGAAAGACTACAAAGGCACAAGGATAAGTTTAAAATGTATATTATAGGATTTTCACTATTTGAAAGAGCCTGGACATTACGTTCAATGCCAGAAATCTTGGTGGATTTTTTAATAAATAAAGAATTTGTTAATAAACTTTTAGATAAAATAGTTGAATATAACTGCGCGGTAGTTGATATTGTTTCACAATATGATATCGATTGCATATTTTATGGAGATGATTGGGGGATGCAAAAGGGATTGATAATGGGACCTCAGTTATGGAGAGAATTTTTAAAACCAAGGCTAAAAAAAATGTATGATAAAGTAAAAGAAAAAGGTATGTATGTAGCACAACATTCATGTGGAGATATAAATGAAGTTTTTCCTGATCTTATAGAATTGGGATTAGATATTTACAATACTTTTCAGCCTGAAATTTATGATGTAGCAAACATGAAGAAACTTTATGGAGATAAGATAACATTTTATGGAGGTATTAGTACGCAACAGCTACTCCCTAATGCTACCCCTGAGGAATTGAAGAAAGAGATGAAGAGATTGATGAAAATATTAGGGAAAGATGGAGGATATATAGTAGCACCAACCCATTCAATGCCAAATGATATTCCAACAGAAAATATACTCGCATTTCTTGATGTGGTTCAAAATCAATAAGAAGCATGAGAAAATGATTTTCACATAGTTTAAAAATCATTTTAAATACCATAATGTAGTAACTAGTATAGAGCATTCTAATTGTAGGAGTATAGATAATGATAGGCAAAACATAAGCTAGATAACTTGCATTTATGATACATAACTATTTTAACTGCCCAAAGAGACTGTTTTTATTATAAATTAATCACATATTAAAAAGTTTTTTAAAGTAATATCATAATTTATAAGGGGGATTTAATATGTTAAAGAAATTACCATGTTTGTTATTTTCCGTTATCTTCGCGTCTGCAATGTTTACAGGGTGTGGGACAACTTCTAATGCTGGCTCTAAGTCAGCAAACTCGACTACAGCTAATAGTGTTAAGAAGCTTAAATTCGGTTGTACAGTTCAAGATTTATCAAATCCTTATTTTGTAACTTTGGTCGATGGAATGAATCAGAAATGTAAGGAGATAGGTGCAAGTATTACTGTTGTTGATGGTAAATCAGATGCCGCAACTCAAGTTTCAGCAGTGGAAAACTTCATAGCACAGAAAGTGGATGCAATTATTATTGCTCCAGTTGATGCTAAAGCACTTGAACCAGAAATTAAAATGGCTCATGATGCTAAAATACCAGTTATTAATCCTTGTCAATTAATAAATGGAGTAGATGCAAATATTAATTTAAACGATGTTCAATATGGTCAAATGGGTGGAGAAATAGCTGGGCAATGGATAAAAGATCATCTTAATGGAAAAGCGGAAGTAGCAATTTTAGGATTTCCACAAATGCAAGCTTTGATTGATAGAGCAAATGGTTTAAAAAAAGGTATTTCATCATTAGCTCCTAATGCTAAAATTGTAGCAGAACAACCTGCCAATACACCGGAAACTGGTATGAAAGCGGTTGAGACGATATTGCAGGCTCATCCAAATGTAAAGGTAATAGCATGTACTAATGATGCCGGTGCTCTTGGCGCTCTTCAAGCAGTTAAGGCAGCTAATAAAGATAGTTCGGACTTTTGTATTGTCGGACTGGATGCTACAGATCAAGCTCTTGCAGAAATCAGAAAAAACGGTATATATAGAGGGACTGTTGATATTGACCCACTTGGAGCGGGTAAGCTTACAATAGAAACATGCGTTAAGGTAATAAGAGGTGGAGCAATAAAAGATATGGTAAAGATGCAAATGAAAAAGGTAACTATTAAAAACATAAAAGACTATAAGTAGAGAAAATTTAGGATAATAGGTTATGGCTATGTCTATTATCCTTGTTTTTTATTAAGGAGGGGGAAAAATTTGGAGAGTAAATTTATACTACAATTGAAAAGTATTACAAAATTATACCCCGGCGTAGTTGCATTAGATGATATTTCAATTGCGTTCAAAGAGGGAGAAATACACGCTTTAGTAGGAGAAAATGGTGCAGGAAAATCTACAATAATTAAAATTATAACAGGTGCAATTACTCCAACGAAAGGAAGCATATTTTATAATAATTCTGAAATTAAGTATTTAAACACTGCTAAAACATTGGACATGGGTATCAGTGCAATTTATCAGGAATTTAATTTGATTCCATATCTAACAGTAGCAGAAAATATTTTTTATGGAAGAGAAATCAGAAGAGGCATTTTTGTAAATTATAAACAAATGGAAAAAAAGTCAAAAGAAATTCTTTCTAATTTAGGTATTTCTATTAATCCCAAAAGGATGCTAAAGGAATTGAGTGTTGGTTATCAACAAATAGTAGAAATTGCTAAATCAATATCTAGAGATACAAAGGTTTTAATAATGGATGAACCCTCTGCCCCTTTAACAAATCGTGAAATTAAATATATGTTTACAATAGTAAAAAAACTCAAAGAAAGAGGAGTAACTATTATTTATATTTCACATAGACTTGAGGAGGTCTTTGAGCTTTCAGACAGGGTTACGGTTATGAGAGACGGTAAATATGTAGCTACATTAAATACTAAAGACACAAATAGAAAAGAAATTATAAGCCTAATGGTTGGAAGAGAGCTGGGTAATGATTATCCAGAGAAAAATGTAAAAACGGGTAACAAAATATTAGAATTAAAAAATATAAGTACAAAAAATGTGAAAAATATATCTTTTAATCTCAAAAGTGGTGAAATATTAGGTCTTGCGGGAATTGTTGGGGCAGGTAGGACTGAAGTTGCAAGAGCTATTTTCGGAGCGGACAATATTTTAGAAGGTGATATTTTTATTAACGGGAAAAAAGTTAGGATTAAATCTCCGTCACAGGCTATTAAAAATGGGATAGGTCTTATACCTGAAGATAGAAAACAGCAGGGCGTACTGCTTAGAATGAGTGTTAGAGATAATATAAGTTATAGTTCATTAAATAAACTATCAAAATATGGACTAATTAATAGAAAAAAAGAAAAAATCTCAATTGAAAAAATATGTACTGACCTAAAGATTAAAACTCCAACTTTAGATCAATTAGTAAAAAATTTAAGTGGTGGTAATCAGCAAAAAGTTGTTTTAGCCAAATGGCTTCTTATGGATAGTAAAATTTTAATTTTCGACGAGCCTACAAGAGGAATTGATGTGGGTGCAAAACAGGAAATATATAATATTATGAAGGAATTGATTGAAGCAGGAAAGTCTATTATTATGATTTCATCTGAAATGCCAGAATTATTAGGTATGTCAGATAGAATTTTGGTAATGCATGAAGGTAGAATTGCTGGGGAATTAAACAAGCAGGAAGCTACTCAAGAAATTATATTAAGTATGGCATCCGGAACAAGTAAGGGGGAATAACAATGAAAATAAAAAATATAGCTGCAAAGTATGGAATATTTGTTGCACTAGTGTTACTAATTGTATTTTTTTCTGTAACTTCTTCCAGCTTTTTGTCAATTGAAAATGTGATGAATATATTAAGGCAGGTTGCAGTTATAGGAATATGTGCAGTAGGAATGACTTTTATAATACTTACTGGTGGTATAGATCTTTCTGTGGGATCAATCGTAGGAGTAGCAGCTGTTTTAGATGCAAAACTTATGGTTTCAGGAATGAATCCTATTTTGGCATCTATAATTTCATTAGCTGCTGGGGCTATTCTAGGTGGTTTAAATGGGTTTATTATTAATGAATTTCATATATCCCCATTAATTGCAACATTGGGAACAATGACATCGCTCAGAGGGGTAGCTTACTTAATTACTAAAGGAGTACCCGTTTATGGATTCCCTAATACTTTTTCAGTATTAGGCCAAGGAAATATAGGGAGTATACCTATTTCAGTTATTATAATGATAATTGTTTTTATATTCGGATATGTTGTATTAAATAAAATGGTTTTCGGAAGGTATGTATACGGTATCGGTGGAAATGAAGAAGCATCAAGATTGTCTGGGGTACATGTTAAAAAAGTAAAGTACTTAATATATATAATAGCAGGATTGCTAGCATCGCTTGCAGGTATAGTTCTATTATCACGTGTAAATAGTGGTGCTCCAACGGCAGGGACTGGCTATGAAATGGATGTAATTACTGCTGTAGTTTTAGGTGGAGTAAGTATTATCGGTGGAGAAGGAAGCATATTTGGTGTAATAATGGGAGTTATGATTATGGGTGTACTTGCTAACGGTATGATAATAATGAATATTAATGATTATTATCAAATGATAATAAAGGGTATTGTTCTTTTAGCTGCTGTTGCCTTTGATCAGATATCTAAGAGAAATGGCGCAGAAGTAAAGGATAGGGAAGACGTTATTGGTGAAGCGGGAACAAAAGATAAATAATAAGCTTATATGTAAATATCTTAAGATGTAATTATAAAACCAGGTGATTTATTATTTGCTTTAAAATCACACGGGTAACCAACATTTTTTAAAACAGCAAGTTAATACACAAATTGAATATATAAATGATGGCAGGAGGAATGAAAAATGGACTTAAAAGAACTTTCATTTGCGATAGAAAATGGTGATGCAAAAAAGGTAAAGGAACTTGTGAAAATGGCAATTGAACAAAAAATGGATCCAGCAACTATACTTAATGATGGAATGATTTCAGCAATGGGTATTGTGGGCACTAGGTTTAAAAACAATGAAATTTACGTACCAGAAATGCTTATTGCAGCAAGAGCTATGAGTGCAGGAATTAAGGTCTTAGAACCGATTTTAGCAGAATCAGGAGTAAAACCCATAGGTAAAGCAATAATAGGAACAGTAAAAGGAGATCTGCATGATATTGGGAAAAATCTAGTGAAAATAATGATGAGCGGTTACGGTATTGAGATGTATGATTTAGGCATTGATGTATCATCAGAAGAATTTGTGAAAAAAGCAAAGGAGCTTGATGTAGATATAGTTTGCATATCAGCTCTACTTTCAACTACGATGCCACGCATAGGAGAAGTTATAGAATTATTTAATAAATCAGGTGTCAGAAATAAGTATCATATAATGATTGGAGGAGCTCCAGTTACAAGTGAATTTGCAGAAAAAGTTGGTGCTGACCAATATACTCCTGATGCTGCCACAGCAAGTGAAAAGGCAAGAGAATATCTGCTTTCAAACTAAAAATAATGATAGCTTTCAAAAAAGCTAGTGTTTATATGCTCTTAATTGACTATTTATATAACAGTTTATATAAGGGCCTATGGCATAGTGGTTACTTTAGTAAAAATATAAAACTAACAGTGAGTTAGTATTACAGAAGGAGGATAAACTGTGATAATAGTTGGAGAATTAATAAATGCAAGTCGTAAAGTTATTTGTCAAGCCATAAAAGATAAGGATAAAAAATATATAAAACAAATAGCAAAAGAACAGTGTGAGGCTGGTGCTAATTATATAGATGTTAATGCGGGCGTATTTGTTGGACAAGAAGTTGAATACCTAAAGTGGTTAGTACAAACTGTACAGGAAGATTTGGAAGTTCCATGCTGTATAGACTCACCAGATCCTAAAGCTTTAGAAGCGGCACTAGCTGTACATAAGGGAACAGCAATGATTAACTCTATTTCGCTTGAAAAGGAAAGATATAAGGATATTTTGCCTATAATAGCTGGTACTGATCTTAAAATAGTAGGTCTTTGCATGGGCGCTGACGGAATGCCTAAAACTGCTGAAGATAGACTAAAAGTTGCTGATGAATTAGTAAATGGGTTGTTAAGCCACAGTATACGTTTGGATAATATATATATAGACCCATTGGTACAACCTATAGGAACAAATGATACTTCTGGTTTTGAATTTTTGAATGCTATCCAAACAGTAACAACTAGATTTAAAGGTATTCACACAATGTGTGGCTTATCAAATATTTCTTTTGGTCTTCCAGAAAGAAATTTTATTAATCAAATATTTGCTGCTATGGCAGTTTGCAACGGGTTAGATGGACTTATAGTAAATCCTTTGAATAAAGCAATGATGGCAACTTTAATAACCGCAGAAACCTTAGCAGGTAAGGACGAGTTTTGTTTGAACTACATTCATGGATATAGAAATAATAAAATTACCAATAACATATAAAATATTTCTCTAATTCTATTTCGAATATATACATTTTTAAAAGATAACGGATTCATTACATAGCTTGTATTTGATTAAGATATAAATTATGTAATGTATCGTTTGTATGTAAGATTCTTTAAAAGCAGAAGATTTTATTGGGAAGGAGATTGGATATGGGGTTTGATAATAATTTTAAGATTGAAATAGAAGAAGATGAAATAGTTAAACTTCTAGGATATAAAGATTCTGAACCTGGTGAGAAAGTAAGAACAAACATTAAAAAGGAAATTGTAGAATGTATCAAATATTTTAAGCCTCATATAAGTTGGAGGAAAATCAGTATTAAAACACATCAGGTAAATAGGGTTATCCTTGAAAATGATGTAGTATTGCAAGGAAAGTTTATAGCAAATAAACTATTGAAATGTCAATATATTATTGTATTAGTTGCCACTGTGGGAGGAGATATAGATAAAGTTATTCATGAAGCCTTTGAAAGTGGAGATTACTTGAAAGGCGTGATGGATGACAACATTGCTACAAGCGCACTAGGAGTTATAACAAAAAGCTTCTGGCATAAGATGCTAGATGATGTAAAGGGTAGCTGCATTGGAATTACTTCTAGGTTATCGCCAGGTAATGGCGAGTGGGAAGTAAAGGAACAAACAAAAATATTCGACTGTCTTAAGAATATAAAATCCGAAGTAAACCTTATAGAATCTTATATGATGATTCCACTTAAATCGACTTCTGCAATATATGGATTTGGAGAAGGACTTGGAATTACTAGTACTGAACACTTATGTAGCGAGTGTTTAATGAAAGATTGTTCATATAAGACAAATAGCAAAATAGAAGTAAAAATTTTGAACAAAGGGAAACAAGTTTCACTATATGTTAATAATAATTCTAATCTATTTAAAGTGCTAATATACATTGGAATTTTCGTACCAGGCATTTGTGGTGGGAAAGGACACTGTGGTAAATGTAAAGTGTTAGTTTTAAGTGGTATTGATGAACCAACTACCGAAGAATTAAAACTTTTATCCGTAGATGAAATTCATAGTGGGGTTAGACTAGCCTGTGAAATAAATGTTATTAAAGCTATAGAAATAAATATTGAGATCGAAACTCATAAAATACAGATTATGACAGATTGGAAAGAAAGAAGTTTTACTGTAGACCCTAATGTAATGAAAAAACATTTAATAATTGATAAACCTAGTATTGACGATCAGAGGGACGATTGTAAAAGAATTAGAGATGCAGTTGGAATTTACAATTTATCTATTGGATATGATTTACTTCCATCAATCAGTAGTAAATTAAGAAATGCAGATTTTGATATCACATTAAGTATTTATAACAATATTTTACTAGAAATCGAAGTTGGCGATACGACGAAAGAAATTTATGGGTTTGCAGTAGATATTGGAACGACAACTATTGCATGTTATTTTGTTGATTTAGTTACTGGTAGAACTATTGATATTGAATCTCAAGAAAATAATCAAAGATCTTATGGCGCAGACGTTATTTCGAGAATTAATTATACTATTGAAAATGAACAAGGCACATCAATTTTTAAAAAAATTATAATAGGGCAAATTAATGATATGGTTGATATGCTTTGTAAAAGGAATAATATTTGTAATAAAAATGTCTATAATATGTCGGTTGTTGGCAATACTATTATGATTCACTTTCTGCTAGGTCTACCAACTAGTAATATTGCTATGGGCCCGTATATTGCGGTTTTAATGGACGCCTATGATATAACAGCAGAAGAATTAGGTATAAATATAAATGGGTATATTAGTATTTTACCAAGTATAGCTAGTTATGTTGGAAGTGATATTACTGGTGGTATTTTATCTAGTGGCATGATAGAAACTGAAAAATATTCTCTATTATTGGATTTGGGAACTAATGGGGAAATTGCAATAGGAAATTGTGCAGGTGTAGTAACTTGTTCTACAGCTGCAGGACCAGCGTTTGAAGGTGCAAACATTAAATGTGGAGTAGGTAGTATTAATGGAGCAATTTGTAATTTTGATCTTGATCAAAAGCAGATTTATCAAACTATTGGTGGAATCAAGGCTAGTGGTATATGTGGTTCTGGTGTAATTGATGTGGTATCGGAATTTCTAAAACATAAAATAATAGATGGAACGGGAAGGATGTTGGGTGCAGAGGAGATAGAAAATATTGATTTAAGTAAGAGAGTTTATATAGAACAAAATGCAAAAGAATTCTTGATAGAAAAGAACTCAATAAATGGGAGTGCAATAGTCTTTACTCAAAAGGATGTTAGAGAGGTACAATTAGCAAAAGCGGCTATAGCTACAGGAATTCAATTGCTAATAAAAGAAATTAATATAGGTTATGAGGATATTGAAAAGGTATATTTAGGAGGAGGCTTTGGAAATTTTGTAAATATAGATAGTTCAATAAGAATTGGAATGATACCTAATGAATTAAAAGGGAAAATATACTCTATCGGTAATTGTGCAGGATTGGGAGCAAAAATGTATTTACTATCTAAAAGAGATAGGAAAAGGTCTCAATATATTATTGAAAAAGCTTCTTATGTTGAATTATCAAACAGAAAAGATTTCCAGGATTACTATATTGATTTTATGATGTTTTAATATAATCGGAATTAATAAACAAAATATAATTTATTATACTTCTTAAATCATTATTTAAACTGACTATGAAATATTAAACCAAGTCCTTATGAAAAAGCATTCATTTATGCTATTTCATTGTAACTATTATTTCAGGTAAAAACTAAATAAAATAAGATGTAAATTTCAAGATATTATAACTCTCTTTTAATGCTTTGATAATGATAATTTCTAAATATGAAGGTGTATAGAATCAATGTACTATTAAAGGGGTATGGAGATATGAATAATAAGTTAAAAGATATGTTTAAAAGAGTCTATGGAGAAGTGGCAAATGATGTTTTTTTTGCTCCAGGGAGAGTAAATTTAATAGGAGAACATACAGATTATAATGGAGGTAATGTTTTCCCTTGTGCATTAACTTTCGGTACTTATGCGGTAGTTAAAAAAAGAAATGATAAAAATATAAGATTTTATTCGGAAAATTTTAATAAGCTTGGGATTATTGAAATTAATATAGATGATATAGAATATAACAAAAAGCATGATTGGGCGAATTATCCCAAGGGAGTAATTTGGGCTTTTGAGAATAATGGTATGAAAATAGATTGTGGGTTTGATATATTATTTTATGGGAATATACCAAATGGTGCAGGTTTATCTTCTTCAGCATCTATAGAAGTAGTCATGGGTGTTGTTTTAAAAAATCTATATAATTTCAATATCAACATGATTGATATAGCACGGCGTAGTAAAGAAGCTGAAAATAAATTTGTAGGCGTAAATTGTGGTATTATGGATCAGTTTGCTATAGGTATGGGTAAAAAAGATTGCGCGATACTTCTAGATACAAATACATTGAAGTTTCAATATGTAAATATTGAGCTAGGCGGAGCATCTATAGTAATATCAAATACAAATAAGCAAAGAGGACTCACGGACTCTAAGTATAATGAAAGAAGATCAGAGTGTGAAACAGCACTTAAAGATTTACAAACTAAGCTTGCTATAAATTTTCTTTGCGAACTAGATGAAGAAGAATTTGAAAAGAATAGACATCTTATAAAAGATGAGGTTTGTCAAAGAAGAGCAAAGCATGTTATTTATGAAAATCAAAGAACTTTAAAGGCTGTAAAAGCACTTGAAAATAAAGATATGGTCTTATTTGGTAAGCTAATGAATGAATCACATATATCACTGCGAGATGATTACGAAGTTACAGGAATAGAACTCGATACTTTAGTTGAACTTGCAAGGAAAAGACCAGGTGTTATTGGATCCCGAATGACTGGAGCAGGTTTTGGTGGATGTAGTGTAAGTATAGTTAAAGATGAATTTGTAGATAGTTTTATTAAAGACGTTGGGGAAAAATATAAAGACAAGATAGGTTATGAGGCAGTCTTTTACATAGCTAAAATAGGTGATGGCGCAAGTAAAATTTAAATTTACTATTTAATTACACCCCAACATACAATATTATATCCTCATAAATTTGATATTTTTTCAAATTAAATCACCAACTAAGATCATAGTAATTTTAACCTTTTGTAAACTAATAAAGCAATATGAGCAGAGCTAAAACCTCTGTTCTTTTTTCATGTATTTATGTAGTCTGAGCATTTCAAGTATAGTATATTAGGATATTAATCAGTAAATAAGAAGCAGAATAGAGAATAGCCGAGGTTAGTCAAACACTAGATTCAGGCTGATTTTATTTAAAAACAGATCAATTCCTTCAGTACGCATATATGGGTTGCTTCGGTTGTAGAGGTCTTATAGTATCTTACAAATGTTAGGAGGGGTACATAGAGCAAATAGTAGTTGCTCAGGGAACTGGTGATGGTTGTAGTAAGGCAGCAACTATAGACAAGAAGTTACTGAAGATATAAAGATTAATGTTGAAATAGATTAGTAAAAAACGAATGATTGAGGTGCTCGGGTGATGAACTTCGTACTTTTGAATTGGTAAAAGCTAAATGAGAATGGAAATATACAATTAAACTACACATTTATTCTGGATATATTGTGTATATACGCTATAATTATGCAAGAATATGCCGGATCTTTCAGGGAAATGCTTTAAATAGTGCATAAATGATAACTCAACTAGGATACAGTTGTTAAGGTAGGGTTATATAAAATCTCATAAAATAGATTTAAATTTCGATTTCTCAAACAATATCTTTGATGTTTGCAATATGAAGTTGTATAATTTTATTATGAAATATTAAAGTTGAGGTGAGCTAATGGCAATATCATATAAGAATTTATGGAAGCTATTAATTGATAAAAATTTAAGAAAACTTGATTTGCGTAATAGAACTGGAGTCAGTAGCAGTACATTAGCCAGAATGGGTAAAAATGAACCTGTGGCCCTTAAAGTTCTTGAAAAAATATGTTTAGAGTTAGAGTGTAATATTGGAGATGTTTTAGAGTTTGTACCTGATAATCCGAATCATAACTGTGTTCTTGAACAGGAGATTAATTAAATGGAGTATAGTGCTGGATTAACATCAAAATTATTTTGGCTTCAGGAGTCTAAAAAAACTGCTGAGTATATATTAAAAGGGTTTACTA
The DNA here is from genome assembly GCA_052274215.1 of Clostridium sp. GTDB lineage: Bacteria > Bacillota > Clostridia > Clostridiales > Clostridiaceae > Clostridium_AD. Next base: position 13,624 of record DAVZGU010000014.1, read on the forward strand.
ATCAAGAAATAAAAGCTATTGCTTGGAAAGAAAATATCTATCAAGTAAGAGCTGAATATAGAGCATATGAAGTATTAAGTGGAACTTATAGAAGAATGGATTTATTGTCAGAAGAGTTGCTTAAAAAATTTGTATTATCAGATATTCAAACATCAAAAGTAATTAACTTAATTGCTATTATGTTAGATAGTAGAATTTTCTATGAATTTATGCATGAGGTATTTAAAGAGAAGCAAATTATTGGAGAAAAGGAATTAATAGATCGTGATTTGAATGTGTATTTTGATAAGAAGATTGCAGAAAATGCTGATGTGGCAAAGTGGACTGAGATTGCTGTTAAGAAACTAAAACAGTGTTTTACAAGAATGTTATTTGAGGCCGGAGTAATTACAAGTAGTTCAAAACATAGAGTGATTAGTGACATAATGATCGATTATAGAGTGCAAAATCTATTAGAAAAGAAT
>DAVZGU010000015.1:0-13824 GCA_052274215.1 Clostridium sp.
TGTATCTGCAGATTCTTTAATAAATTCACGAATTATATTATCAGGATAATTTTTGTAGCCTACTGCATTTGCTCCACGTAATAGCATTTGGAAAAGTACATTAGGAATTTTCGATCGCAGCTCTGTTAATCTTTCCCAAGGAGATTCATTTAAAAAGCGGTATGCTACATCAAAAGTAGCTCCTCCCCACATTTCAAGAGAAAACAAATCTCCTCCATAAACAGAGGTAGCACTTGCTATCTTTAACATATCCTTTGTTCGCATTCTAGTTGCCATTAAAGATTGATGAGCATCTCTCATTGTGGTGTCTGTTAACAGTAATTTATTTTGACCTTTAATCCATTTTAAAAGACCTTCCGTACCCTGCATATCTAAAATCTGTTTTGTCCCACTAAGTTTATTTGGCATTATAATTTTAGGAACTACCGGCACATCATAAAGCTTTTTAATGCCACTTACTTCATTTACCATTTTGTCTCCAATGAATTTTAGCACTCTGCCTTCTTCATCTTCCTTAGGTGTAATGGATATTAATTCTGGGTTTTCTTCAATAAAACTTGTATTACATTCGCCCTTCAAAAAAGTAGGATGATTTAATACATTAATTAGAAAACCTATATTAGTCTTTACTCCTGTAATTTTAGTTTCCTCAACAGCTCTTATCGATTTCCTTATAGCATCTTGAAAAGTTCTAGACCATGATATATTTTTTACCAAAAGACTATCATAGTAAGGGCTAATTACCGCCCCAGCAAAACCATTACCGCCATCTAGCCTTATTCCAAAGCCAGAACCTGTTCTATATTCTTCTATCTTTCCAGTATCCGGTGCAAAATTATTAGAAGGGTCCTCTGTTGTTATCCTGCACTGAATAGAATATCCGCGAAGCACAACATCCTCTTGAGAGGAAATTCCTATTTTAGATGAATTTAGTGCGTAATCTTCTGCTATAAGTATTTGACTTTGAACTATATCAATACCTGTTACCATTTCTGTAACAGTATGTTCAACTTGAATTCTAGGATTCATTTCTATAAAATAATGATTTCCATAAGTATCTACTAAGAATTCCAAGGTTCCAGCACTTCTATAATTTACTGATTTAGCTATTTTTAAGGCATCCATGCAGATTTCATTTCTTTTTTCTTCTGATATTGAAAAAGCAGGAGTGTACTCTACAACCTTTTGATGCCTTCTTTGAATAGAGCAATCCCTTTCAAATAAATGAACAATATTACCAAACTTGTCTCCAAGAACCTGTACTTCTATATGTTTAGACTTTTCAAAATATTTTTCTATAAATAGATGGTCGATACCGAAAGCTTTCTTTGCTTCACTTTTAGCACTTCTATAAGCAGAAGCTAATTCGCCTTCATTTCTTACAATTCTCATGCCTCGTCCGCCGCCGCCAGCAACTGCCTTTAGCATAACAGGATATCCACATTTCCCTGCAAGTTTCTTTGCAATTTCTACTGTTTCAATTTCTTTTTCATAACCAGGTATCGTAGGAACTCCTAATGATTTTGCCACAATTTTGCATTTAATCTTGTCTCCAAGTTTATCCATCATTTCAGCTGTAGGTCCAATAAATTCAATACCTGCTTTTGCACACTTTTTCGCAAATTCAGGGTTCTCTGATAAGAATCCATACCCTGGATGAATTGCATCTACACCTTTTTTAAGTGCAATACTGATTATCTCTTCAATATTTAGATATGCCTCAACAGGACTTCTGTTTTTTCCAATTAAATAAGCCTCATCTGCCTTAGTTTTGAAAAGTGAATATTTATCTTCATTGGAATAAATCGCTACCGTACGAATCCCAAGTTCATTGCAAGCTCTAAAAATTCTTATAGCAATTTCGCCTCTATTTGCTACTAATACTCGTTTAAATTTTTTCACGTTTGTTACCCCCTGTTTTTGCCTTTAATCTACTTCATTATTCATAAGAATACAGGATTTTTAAAAAAAATGCAATAAATAAAGTGCCCTTGATTCATTTTTAGTTCAAATCCTAATTATAGCTTTTTATATTTTTAGGTTTCTATACCTATTATATACTGCCATTATTTCTTGCTTTCGAGTCATGGCTAAGTTTCCACTTCCACCTTTTAATTTATCCATGTATATTAACCCATTTTTCTCTATTTTACAAATTATATCATCAACCATACTTTCAAAGCTTAAGCCCTTATTCATAATATTCACCTCTGCCCATTTCATAATTGTGCCTATAGCATTTACTTGTTCACTATCAACTATTTGCTCTACAGCTCTTAAATCTATGTCATCTCTGTTTATACACAATATATCGAGCCCTATTGTTTTGATTTTAACGCCCTTTTCTCCTTGTGAAATAGTCCCAGCTTTAACTACTCTATTAAATGAGATATCTATTTTTAAGTTTTTTTCATTAATTCTTTTTGTAATATGACCACTACTTAGCTTTTTAGCCTCATTTGTTACATCCACAGCCACATAATTATCCAATTGTACTACACAATCTGCTATATCAAAAAAATCTCCGCTGCTTCCTACTACCATTATTGTTGAAATACCTTTTTGATTATATAAAGATCCCACTATTTCAATAAAGGGTGTGATTGGCTCCTTTTGCGCGCAAACTAATTTTTGCATTAAATCATCTCTCATCATGAAATTAGTAGCTGAAGTATCTTCATCTATTAAAAATACCTTAGCGCTGCTTTCTATCCCCTCAATAATACTCGCTGCTTGTGATGTACTCCCGCTTGCATTCTCCGTACAGAACTCTACAGTATCTTTCCCATTAGGTAAGTTACTTATAAATAGTGATATATCTGTTTTAGTGATGCATCTATTATCCTCTGCCCTTACTTTTAAAGCTGATTCATCTGTTATAACAAACTCTCTACCATCACCTTCAATATGATTATAAACTCCAAGCTCTATTGCTTTTAATAATGTAGATTTACCATGATATCCTCCACCTACTATAAGCGTTATACCTTTTTTTATTCCCATACCGCAAATTTTGCCACGGCTCTTTGTATTAAACTCTACTTCTAATTCCTTTGGTGAGACAAATACCATGCCAGCTCTTAATGGTTTTGTGGATATTCCGCTTTCTCTCGGCAGCATTGATCCATTAGCTACAAATGCGACTAGTCCTCTACTTTCGAGCGACCTTCTTATATGTTCTTGATCTTCTACTAAATTTACTCTGCTTATTAATTTTTCACTGTTAATATTTATATATATTAAAGTTTTCTCTACAATATTTGGTATTACATTATATAAAATTTTCTCAAGTTCTCTTGATAAAACACTTCGTCCCCTTGCCGGAAATCCAACATAAAATCTTGCTTCTATTTTATCCTCATCTATAATTATTGAAGTTCTGTTTAGTATCTCTTGTGGACATTTACTTATAGCTATTAATCCGCTCTTTCCAGATCCAAAAACTTTTACGCAGAACCTATTTATATTATAATAAAATTCTCTTGTTAAGTAATCTGCCACTGCAATATTTTTTATTTTATTATCAAAAGTCTCCTTTGGAAATTTTGCAACCTTCTGATTTACTATTACTCTAATCCTTGATGGTGATGCAAAAGGATCGCCTTGAACATGATCTATACAAAGCACAAAATCCCCAAAATCATACTCTCCCTCTAATTCCTTGTACAACCTATAACTTTTACCATCAATTCTAGCTAGTTCTTTTTTTAACATTTCTGAACTTTTCATTGTAACTCTCCTTTTATATCTTTACATAGTTAATATCATTTATATAAAAAATTTATCCTCTTTAAATGTTATAATAAATATTGCGCGGATACAAGTACAAAGTTTCTAAACTATTAAATCGCTATTATAAATTAATTAAAATCGGGGGTATCTATTATTGATAAAACATTAAAAATCATTTATGTATTGGTGGGGTTTATAGCTCTTATCCTAGGTGTTATAGGCATTGTTTTACCTGTACTTCCTACAACTCCATTCTTACTTTTAGCTTCGGTATGCTTTATGAGAGGCTCTGGAAAATTAGATCGTTGGTTCAAGGAAACTAAGATTTATAAAAAACACCTTCAAAGTTTTATAAACCACAGATCATTAACATTAAAGCAAAAGATATTAATATTATTATTTGCGGACACTATGATAGCCTTTCCATTAATACTAACAGACAGTATACTCATGAAAATTGTATTAATAATGATAATATTATGTAAATATTATTATTTTAGTTTCAAAATAAAGACTATAAAAATACCAACACCAAATTATGTCATAGATGAAACGAATATTAAACTGTAAAAATGCCGGCTAATATGATTATTTTCACATTAGCCGGCATTTATTATACTTTAAATCTCGTATTCTACTATTTCTTCTACAATATCTCTAAATTTTATAGTTCTATATTTAGTAAAATCAAGCCATTTATTTGCAAAAATATCGTTAATGCCTTTTTCATAATCAGCAATATAATCCAATAAATCTTCATTAGAGCTTATATCGATACCAAATCCATTTTCATTAATAGTGACTACCGCCTCATAAGAATACTTATCTATTGAGATAATATCCATTAACTTACCAGCTCTTATTTTAGCAACAATGCTAGCATTTAATACTATTACATCGAAGTTTTCTTTAAAATCATAACTTTCCCCAAGAAAAGGTACATTATCGCAAATATTATATTGCACGACCTTTGCCAAGTTCTTTTTAACTTCTGATGTTTTAATATCAAAATAATATTCGTCAAAACAATTTATTGGAAGGCTTATTTCATCTTTATTAAGGCTAGTTACAACCACCTCATCAGCCTCAATAGCGCCCGAAATAATTCCACCACCACTTACATCATAACCATCCACTATTACAAATCTACCAGTGTTTTGGTTATCTGAAAATTTATCAAAGCATATATTTTCCTTTGTTTTTATAGTAACTTCAGCTACATCATTAGTTTTTGCCTCAAGTGCATTTTCGTAAGTAGCTAATGTAGTTGCATCTATAACTTTATTAAATGATACAATTTCACATTCCACTTCTTGAGTTACAAGCTTTATCTTATATTTCCTACCTTTTACAAAATTGTTTTTCCCCATCCAAAATATATTAGTCTTAAAAGTATTGGAAATAATAGGTTTATTCTTTTTATGGGAGATTATTTCTCCTCTTTTATTAAAAAATTCATCTTCAAAAGTAATACCTACAGACATACCCGCACTTACAGTTTTTACATTGTCTTTTTCTACAAAATATTCAATGGTCTTAACTTTTGTAGTTTTATTTTCTGGTGAAATAAGAATCTCATCCCCAACACTAAGTGTACCTGCCTCTACTCTTCCTGCAATTATTCTCCTATTATCAAACTTGTATACATCTTGTATAGGTAATCTTAGAGGTTTTTCTTCGAGGCCTGTTTCTTGGGTAAATAAATCTAATGCTTCAAGCACAGTTTCTCCCTTGTACCAAGGCAATTTATCGGATTTTGAAGTTAAATTTTCACCGTAAAATGCTGATATAGGAATATAACTCATAGGGTGTACATTTAGATTATTTAAAAAAGAATTCATTTCATTTTTTATAACATTAAATCTTTCCTTGCTATAATCAATAAGGTCCATTTTATTAACTACAACGCACACCTGCTTAATACCTAAAAGAGAAAGTATATAACCATGTCTCTTAGATTGCTCTTGAATTCCTTCTTCCGCATCAATTATTAAAAGTGCAGCTTCAGCGCTAGCTGCCCCTGTAATCATATTTTTAAGAAATTCTACATGTCCTGGAGCATCTATAATTACATAATCCCGCATGTCCGTATGAAATTGAAGAGAAGTTGTATCGATTGTTATTCCTTGTTTTTGTTCTTCTTCAAAAGCATCTAATAGATATGCATATTCAAAGGGTTTACCTTTTTCTTTAGCAATCTTTTTAACTCTATCTATTGCACCTTCTGGCAATGATTTTGTATCATAAAGCAATCTTCCAATTACTGTAGACTTACCGTGATCCACGTGCCCTACTGTAACTATTCTTAATACTTCTCTTGTATTTTCCATTAGTAATAAACCCCTCCCTTACATATACCCATCTTTACGAAGCTTTTGCATTGCGTAAGCATCCTCTTGATCTTGAGCTCTACCTGCACGTTCACCTGTTGTAGTGTTTTTTAATTCTTCAATAATTTCATCAATAGTCGTTGCCGTAGAATCTATCTTACCAGTACACTCAGCGCAACCAAGACTTCTATATCTTTTGCCGTCTTTAGCAAAATACAAATCTATAATTGGTATATTTTCTCTCTGTATATAAGACCATATGTCAATTTCATTCCAATGAAGTATTGGATGAACTCTAATATGATTGCCCTTTGGAAAATCAGTTTTAAATTGGTCCCAAAGTTCTGGTGCTTGATTAGTATAATCCCATTCTGATTCCTTATTTCTTTCACTAAATACTCTTTCCTTTGACCGCGAACCTTCCTCATCACTTCTAATTCCTAGAATTAATCCATCAAATTCATACTTTGTAACCACCTGTTGAAGGCCATCTGTTTTTAGTGCCTTGCAGCAATTAAGTCTTCCACAATGTGGACCCATACCATTCTTTATAGCTTCCTCATTCGTGTGTACTATAAGGTCAATATTAAACTCTTTAGCAATTTTATCTCTATATTCAATCATTGCAGGTATTTTATGTTTGGTATCTACATGAATAAAAGGGAAAGGACAATATCCAAAAAAAGCCTTCTTAGCAAGCCACAACAGTACTGTTGAATCCTTTCCGATTGACCATAACATCCCAAGTCTACCTAATTTTTTATAGGATTCTCTTAATATAAAAATACTTTCTGCTTCTAATGTATCTAAATGATCCATAATTTTACCTCCCTAATATTTGTTAGCCTCTGCTACATTTGTTGTAATAATGATTTTTTCACTATTTGGTTTAAATATGTGCCAATGAAGAAGATTTTTTTCTTTTTTCGTATTTAAATAGGTTCCTTTGCCTCCAATATCTGCTCCAAGGTAATAATTTATAGCCATAAAAGGACATTCTTTAACGCAAGCACAACATCCCCAACACTCCTGTGGATATTTTATAAAGGCTTTTAAGTCATCTTTTTTAAATATAAGGTTTCCAGGGCAAGCATCAATGCATTTTCCGCAACCCACACATTTTTGTGAATCTATTTTAATGCTCATAAACTTCATCTCGCTTTATCAAATTTCTGAAAACAACTTGAACCTTACCATCTTTATATATTGTATTGACATATTTAAGTAAACCATCATCTTTTTGTGGAAAATCTGCATTATCTCCATAACATTTCCAGCGAGTTTCTTTCCTTTTTAGAAGATGAACTATTAAAACTTTGCAAACATATAACCTATCTATGACTTCAAATATTTGCAAAAGTTCTCTCATATCCTTGGCCCTCAAACCCTTTGAAAGCACTAAAAGTTCATCTATTTTCCCACTTGCAATTTGCAATTTTGAAGAATTAAAAACATAGTTTTTAGATATACCACCTGCATATTCATCCATTACCTTTTGCATAGCCTCTTCAACGCCATTTATAGAGAATAAACTGTAATTATCTTCGAAAAAAGTTTCTAATAATTTAGCTTTAGATAAAATTTCTTCTTTCTCTATTAACTTGTTTTTCTTGTTTTTTATAAACTCCGTCGCGGCATCCGCTGCAATTTCACCTTCTACAAAACAACCACTTACATATTTTTTAGGGCTTCCACCTGCCACATCCCCAGCTGCATATAAGCCAGAAATAGTTGTAGCCCGTTTTGTATCCACCCAATAACCGCTGGCAGAGTGACCACCTACTATATAAGGTTCTGTACCTTCTATCTCCAGATTTTCTGTACTAGGCCCCAAGCCATCTTCAATCCATTTTAAGGTCTGAGCTGGGGCCATATTAAGATACGCCTTATAAAGTTCTTCTTCAACGAACTTTGAAATGCCCTTAGTTTTCAAATAGCAAGGTCCTAAGCCTTTTTTATTTTCCTCTACAGTTGCAAATAATCGCGTAATAGTTAAAGGTCTGCCATAGTTTTGTACATACTCCGTATCGTAGGCATTAATTTGCTTAGCAGCAATACCTTGAGCCACAGTGCCTGTAGGTGCTATGGTGTCCTTACATCTAAGCGCAATAAACCTCATTTCAAAAGATGTCATCTCAGCCCCTGCTCTTATTCCCATTGCATAACCTGCTCCGGTATTAAAAGGTGAATACCACATCTTATGTTTAGAAAATCCAGGATTATTAGGTTTATAAAGGCCTGAAGCTCCACCGGTGGTGCAAATAACTGCCTTTGCATAAATTACATAAAAAATATTTTTTTCTATATGGAAACCATAAGCACCTATAACCACTTCATCTTTAACAATGTAATCTATTATATTTACCTTGTTTAAAACCTTTATGTTTTTCTTTGAGTTAACCTCATTTGCAAGAAGAGGTTTTATATTTTCCCCATTGATTTTAATACTTCTTTTGCCACGAGTAACATATTGGTCCTGTGAATCCTTTAAGATTGTAAGCCCTAATCTCTCCATATTTTTTGTAACTTTGTTTAAATTTTTAGCAATAGAAAATACCAGGTCTTCCCTTATTATTCCCTCAGCTTCATTTTTAACATAATCTACGAAGTCTTCTGGGGTATATCCTTTATTAATATAAGCATTGATTGCATTAACTCCTGCCGCTAGACATCCGCTTCTTTTTATATTAGCTTTGTCCACTACTATAATACTTATGTCTTCTTGCTTAGTTAAAGTAAGGGATGCATAACATCCGGCTGTGCCGCCACCAACAACTAATACATCTGCTACCAAAGTTTTCGTTTCTAGCTTCATCTTACCCTCCTAAACTATATCTTTAAATAATCTAATATTTTATCTACACATTGATCTATAGTTTGCTCTTTTGTACTTATCACAATTTCTGGATTTTCTGGATTTTCGTAAGGTGAAGTTATTCCTGTAAATTCTTTGATTTCACCGAGTCTCGCCTTTTTATATAGATTTTTAGGATCTCTTTTCTCACATTCGCCAAGTGGGCAATCTACAAATATTTCAATGAAATCTTCACCAAGAGTTGCTCTTACCATTTCACGGTTTACAATAAGCGGGGATATGAAACAAGCAATAGTTATTAGTCCTGCATCTACAAATAGCTTTCCAATTTCACTGATTCGCCTAATATTTTCACTTCTATCCTCTATAGAAAATCCAAGATCTGAATTTATGCCAAGGCGAATATTATCACCATCTAATAGATAAGTTGACTTTCCTAGATTATTTAATTTTATCTCTAAAGCGTTTGCCACTGTAGACTTACCAGAACCTGATAACCCAGTAAACCATAATAACTTAGATTTTTGTGTAAGTGTGGCTTCTCTATGCATGCGGGTTACAAACGTATTATGCCAGGTAAGATTTTCTGTACTCATTTAACTTCACCTCCATCAATCTTAAAAAACTAGACCCTATCAAGACCCCAAATATGTCTCATACTTTTCTCTAATCTTGAAAAAACAAGTTTATCAACCAATAACCCAAGAATTATTATTACTATCATTACCGCTACAACTTGGCTAATATCTGCTAAATCTCTTCCTATCATAAGTACCTGACCTAGCCCTTTTGTAGAAGAAAGCATTTCACCTGCCATTAAAGCTCTCCATGCAAAGGACCATCCCTGCTTTAATCCACTAACTATATCCGGCAACGCTGCCGGAAGGATTACCTGAGTATAGATTTTACTACCCTTAGCTCCCATAGTTCTTGCAGCTCTTACATATAAGGGATTAACATTTTTTATTGCATAATTAACTGATATAGCCACCGCAAATGTGGAACCAATTGCAATTACAAAAATAATCGAACTCTCACTAAGCCCAAACCATAAAATCGCAAACGGCAACCAGCAAATACTTGGCAATGTCTGAAGGCCTAAAATTAACGGGCCCAAGTTCTCTTCTAAATATTTAAATTTAGCAATTGTGAGCCCAAGAGTAACTCCTATTACTACTGAAATAAAATATCCCACTAGTATTCTCTTTAAACTTGCAACAATGGCTATACCTATTGTATTATCCTTTATTAGAACTACCAAAGTCCCAAAAACATCTATAGGTGATGGCAAAATATAAGGCCTCCAAATTCTTAGAATATCAACTCCTACTTTATAAATCCCCTCCCATATTAGTATTAGAAGAATATAGAACAGAATTTTCTTCAATATTCCAATCACCATCGTATTCTGCTTTTGCAACCTTCTCCACCTCCTCTTTTAATGCTTTCATTATTTTAGATGTGTAATAAGCAATATCACAACTTTCCATCTGCCTTGGCCTTGCAAGTTCTATAATAAATTCCTGCTTTATTCTACCCGGATTTGCTGCCATAACTACAACTCTGTTGGCCAAATAAACTGCCTCCTCTGCGTTGTGAGTAATAAAAACGATGGTTTTTTTTGTATTTAGCCATATGCGTTGCAATTCTTGTTGCAACATCATTTTAGTCTGACTATCAAGGGCCGCAAAAGGTTCATCCATTAAAAGTATTTCGCAGTCAAGAGATAGTGCGCGAGCGAGTGCTACTCTCTGCTTCATTCCCCCTGATAGCTCATAAACGTAGGAATTCTTGAACTTTGAAAGGTGAACCATTTTCAAATAATGTAGTGCTTTCTCGTATCTGACTTCCTTAGTCACACCTGCCATTTTCATTCCAAACTCTACGTTATCAATTACCTTAAGCCATGGAAACAATGCAGCTTCCTGGAACATCACCGTCCTATCTGGTCCTGGCCCAACTATCTCATTACCATTAAGTATAACTACGCCCTTAGTGGCCTTTTCAAGTCCCGCTAAAATATTTAGTAGTGTTGATTTCCCACAACCAGACGGTCCTAGTATACATACGAAGTCGCCCTTTTTTATCTCTAAATTAAAATTTTCAAGTGTGCTTGTTTTTTTATGCTTTGAAACAAACTCTTTGCTTACTCCCTTAACAATAAGACTCAAATTTATCACCTCTTTTATTTTATTTGATCCTGCCCTTTTTCTTTTAAAACTTTATTCAAAATACTAAGGTTAAACAACTCCTTAGTATCTGGTTCTAATTTTAAGAAGCCTGCATGGAGTGAATATTTAACAAAATCAATTACTGAGTCTTTTTCCGGATTATTTGTAATTGTTAATCTCTTAAAAGCAGCATCTAAAACATCATTTGGTATTCCTTTTTTAGTTAACTCAGTAATCTGTTTATTTACTATCTCCTTAGCCTTATCTGGATTTTTATTAATATAATCAGTTACTTCTACATGATTTCTTATAAAATTTTCAACAATTTGTGGATGCTGCTTTAAAAATTCAGTTCTAACAACTACTACAGCAGTAGTATATTTTCCTTTTCTAAATATTTCTTTATAATCTAAAATAATATTTGCTTCCGCCTCTTTAATAAATCTTGAACCCCACGGTTCTGGCACTAAGGCTGCATCTATATCCCCTTTTTGCATCAGAGATAAAATATCCGCATTTGATGCTTGCCTTACTTCCACGGTTCCACCCTTTGTTGTATCTTTAAGCCCATTCGCAGATAATATATTTCGAAGTATTAAATCTTGTGTATTACCAAACTGTGGGACTGCGATTTTCTTGCCACTTAAATCTTTTATATTTTTAATAACTGTTCCTTTTTTAGATACAAATATTGCTCCTGCGTCAGTTGCCCCTGCAATAATCTGAATGTCGCCTTTGGATTTTGCATATCCATTAATAGCTGGACCAGGTCCTATATATGCTATATCAATAGCTTCTGCAAAAAGTGCTTCTATTTCTGCTGGCCCCGCATTAAATAATTTCCAATCTATCTTGTTTTTTTCACCGACGGCCTTTTGAAAACTTCCCTGTGCGCGTCCTACAAGGGCTTGTGAATGAGTTATGTTTGGAAAATATCCAACTCTAACATTAACATTATCATTTTCTATTTTTTTAGATGAGCATCCTGTTAATCCCCCGAATATTAAAATACCTACGAATAATACCATTGAAAATTTAAAACTCTTTGAATTTTTCATTTTATCTCTCCTTATTTAAATCCCCACCTTCAGTGATAATATTTTTTTGAATATCACCTAAATCACCCTCACAACTTATATTTTATATAAGTATATGTTTCATTCCCTACAATGTCAATAGGTTTACTATGTTTTATTGAAATGTCTCCCACTTCTATAAGTGAATGGATACAATTAAGATACATACTATAACAAATAAGATACATACTATAACAAATAGAAAACTTCAGTTGGCATATAAATCTCCTCCTGAAGTTATTAATGCATCTTCTTCGAAGCTGCGCAGGAGATGATTTAATTGATAGCAAAGTTTTTCATTCAATACGTAGTTTTAATAACTACGTATTGAATTATTTATAATCATGTGATATATTATTAATATAAATCAATTAGCTCAATCAATTTATACGATTATAATTTAATTTCGTGGAGGTATATTATGGAAATAAAAGATAGTTATATTTTTATAGCATTTGGTGATTCTATTACAAAGGGAATCATTTATGATGATGAAAAATCTAAATACGCAACTTTGAAAGAAAACTTTACAAGCATCATTGAAAATAAAATAAAAGGACCAGTATACAATGCTGGTAAATTTGGTAGTACCATTATGAGAGGCGCACGTAAGATGTATAATGATGTCATCAAAAAATCACCTGATATAGTTTTAATAGAATTTGGTGGTAATGACTGCGACTATAACTGGGATGATATCGCTAAAAATCCTGATATGGAATACAAACCAAATACTGATATTTTTACTTTTCGTGAAACACTACTTACAATGATAGAGACATTGAAAACTAATCACATATTCCCTATACTTATGACGCTACCACCGCTTGATCCTTTAAAATATTTCAAATGGATTACAAAAGAAGATTCTACTTCCGAAGAAAATATCTTACAGTGGTTAGGATCAAAGGATAGACTTTTCAACTGGCATAATTCATATAGTAAAATGATTACCCAGATAGCTACTGAAACTGATACTGTGCTAATAGATGTACGTGCAGAGTTTTTAAAGTACAGCGACTACAGTCAGTTTTTATGTAAAGATGGGATACATCCAAATATTGAAGGTCAATCATTAATAGCAAATGTTATACTAAAATTTTTAAACGAAAACTACAACTTTTTATTACAACATTAAAATCGTCGAAACACTCACAGGGCCTATATTCGCACATAGCATACATTTCTTTAGCAACAGAGATTGAAATTAACTTTCAATTTTTGTTGCTTTTATTGTTTTTTAAATACAATTTATTAAGTATAATTTGTAAATATTATTTTTTTAATTTGGTGAAAGCAAGCTGTTTACTATGTAATAAAAAACGAACCCGTTGTATTTTAAAATACAACGGGTTCGTTTTTAGGGCGCATATATATTAATTAGCACGTTCATGAATTAGATAATCTTCGCCTTCTATACACACTCATAATAATACCTACGGATACCATATTAAATACGTTAATTACCTGGAGTATCTGTTGCTGATCCTGTTGTACCAGTAGTTCCAGTTGTACCTTCTGTTGCTCCTTTTGTATCAGTAGTTCCTGGTGTTCCTTCTGGTGCTTCTTTTGTATCAGTAGCTCCAGGTGTTCCTTCTGGTGCTTCTTTTGTATCAGTAGTTCCTGGTGTTTCTCCTGTCGCTCCTTTTGTATCAGTAGTTCCAGGTGTTTCTCCTGTTGTTCCTTTTGTATCAGTAGTT
>DAVZGU010000016.1:0-13416 GCA_052274215.1 Clostridium sp.
TTCGTCTCTATTAGTGGCTTTCAAAAGAAGGATACCTATGGTTATTGAGTTACCAAAGCTCAAAGCTCGTCCATTATCAGAAAGATATCTGATTATAAATCATTTATTTTTGAAAGAAGCAGTTAGGATAAATAAATCTATTGTTGTAGATGTAGATGCATTAAAACTACTTATGGTTTATGATTGTTCAGGTAATATAGGGCAATTAAAAAGTGATATCCAGGTAGCTTGTGCTAAAAGCTTTTTAAATCGGATGATAAATAAATCCAAAGGTCTAATTATAGATATTGATACTTTACCGAAACATGTGAATAAAGGTTTATTAAATATGGAAAGAATGGACGTACAATTAGAAAAATACACAAGTAGAAATATGATAATATCCAATTCGGGAGAAAATAAAACTCTTTTTGCAGAAGAAGAAATTATAGAAAGTATACCAGTTGATAATATTTATCAGTTCATTGAGGAAAATTTTCATGCTTTAGAAAATGAAGGTTACTCCGAAGAAGAGATATTCAATATGTTAGGGAAAAATGTTGATGTAGAACTTAAAAAATTCATAAAAAAAGTTGAGATGGATATGCCGACTACAAAAGATAAACTAGAAGAAGTAGTAGGAAATAAAATAACAAATGCAGCCCGAAATGCAATACATGTAGGTAAATTATATATTAAATCGTTACAGGATAACCTTTTTTATTCCCTTTCTATTCATTTGAGTGCTACCTATGAAAGAATAAGGAACAATAAAACCATAATAAATCCTAAGATTGATATTATAAAAAATAATTACCCATTAGAATTTACTACCGCAAGAATAATGGGAAAGCAAATAGAAAAGGATCTTAAAATATTACTACCTGATAATGAAATTGGATTTATTGCAATGTACATAAAAACATTTTCCAGTAAAAACAATAATACAGAAGGTAGGATAGGTGTAATTGTTCTTACTCATGGGAAAGTCGGAAAAGAGATGGCATACGTTGCAAACAAATTGCTTAACGTAAATATTGCAATTGGAATAGAAATGTCATTAGATGAAAGTCCCAAAAGTGCACTTGAAAAAACTACAGAGGTTGTAAAAAAAATAAATCAGGGAAAGGGATGTGTTATTCTTGCGGATATGGGATCTTTAATAACATTTGGAGATATTATTAAAGAAAAAACGGGAATACCCGTTAAAACAATAGGTAGAGTTGATACAGTTATGGTGCTTGAGACAGTTAGAAAGGTTCTCATTATGGAAACAACACTTAATGATATAAAGAATGTGGATAATAAAGAAGAAATTTATAGTGTTAATAAAAATGATGAACTAGATAAAAAAGATTTACCAAAGGTAATAATAACTGTTTGTATTACAGGTAATGGAGCAGCAGAAATAATTAAAAGATTTATGGAAAATAAAATTGCAAGTATTTTAAAAAGTTATAAAATCTTATCGATAGGTGTAACTGATAAAGATATAGATGAAGAAATTAAAAGATTAAAAACTATTTATAATATCGTTGCATTTGTAGGAACTATAAATCCTAATGATAAAGAAATTCCATTTATATCGGCACAAGACATAATGACACAAATAGGTGTAGAAAAAATAAAAAAAATTATCAAATCACATAAAGAAACAGGAAGCATTTCTAAAAGCTTCTTAAATACTGATTTAATACTATATAATTTTAATGCTATGATTAAAAACGATATTATAGATAAACTCATAGAAATGCTAAAAATAAATAATTGTGTAGACGATCAATATAGTCTTAGTGTATACAAAAGGGAATCAATGGATTGTACTTTGCTGCCATGTGGTATTGCAATACCACATGGCGATCCAGAGCATGTATCAAAACCTGCCATTGCAATTGCCAAACTTATGAATCCGATACGATGGGAAGGAAACTTTGAAACAGATTTAATTTTTATGATAGCTACAAATGAGAATTCAAAAGATTGTTTAATGGGTCTGTTTAAGGCTATAACTAATAAGGATACTATTAGAAAACTAAAAGAAGCAAAAAGTAAAGAGGATATAAAGGATATAATTTATAAAATTTCAATATCTGCCAAATAATTGGCATGGTATTTGCTGTATTATTAAGTATCTAAAAGAAAGGAGGTTATAAAATAATGAATACTAAAGAGCTTTTTAATAAGGATATGATTATAACAAAATTAAAAGCAGACAATCCAAATGATGTTATTATGGCTTTATATGAAAAATTACTTGAGAAAAATTATGTTAAGAAAAGTTTTTTAGATGCAATTATAAGTAGAGAGAAAACTTATCCTACCGGTTTAAAATTGAACAATTATAATATTGCGATTCCACATACTGAAAGTAAGCATGTTATTAAATCTATAATAGCAATTGCAACCCTTCACCACCCTGTTTTATTTAAAAGAATGGATGATTCTGAGACAGATGTGGGTGTAAGTGCAGTTTTTATGATTGCGTTAAATGGAGATTATAGTCAAGTTGAAATGTTATCACAATTAATAAGGATGGTTCAAAATGATGTTTTATTACAAAAAATAATTGATTCTAATAATGGAAATGAAATAATAGATAATTTAGATAAGATTTTTATTAGTTAATTTATGATAACTAATGTTGATAAATTTTTATCATAATATATAAACTCAATGGAGGTGTAGTATGAATAAAAAATTAGTATTCGTTGTATGTGGTGCTGGTACATTAACATCATTAATAGCTTCTCAAGGTATTGACGAAGGTCTAAAAAAAAGAGGTATAAAAAACGTTGATGTAAGAAATGGAAGACTTGACGATATCGAAAGATTAAGTGACCAAATTGTAATTTTGGTCTCAACTATGAATATAAGGCAAAAGTATGAATTCCCTGTTATAAACGCAATTTCATTTTTAACTGGTGATGAAGATAGACAAAATGAAATTATTGAAGAAATAGCTACATATTTAACTACCTTATAATTTTAATTAGATGTGAAAAATTAGTTTTATAAAAATTTTCAGCTATTGGTCTATAGTACTTTATGAAATATTTACTATTAAACCATCATTTTGTTATGCTCGTAATTAATAATGAAGTATAAAAGAAAATAATAAGGGGGGGGAATAACAATGAATGCAGTTATGAGTTGTTTTAACTGGTTTTTCGGTCTTGGAGGAACAGTATTTGTACCTATTGTAATGTTTATTTTAGCTTTAGTATTTAAAGCAAGCTTTTCAAAGAGTCTAAGAAGTGCATTGTATATAGGTATAGGATTAACAGGACTAAATTTGATAATAAATTTAGCAGTAGATGCAATGGGACCAGTTACTAAGGGTATGGTAAGCGTCCTCCATGTAAATCTCCCTGTTGTAGATATTGGTTGGGGAAATGTAGGCGTGGCATGGACGTGGCCAGGCGTTTTATGGGTTTTACTTGGTATTATAGGAGTTAACCTAATACTTGTGGCACTTAAACTTACAAAGACCCTTTGGGTTGACATGTGGAATATATGGCATGGAGAAGCTGTTGCAGCGATTATGTGGGCAGTAACAGGCAGTACGTTGGTAGGGGTACTAAGTGGAGTTGCCCTTTTAATTGTTAATATGAAACTTGGTGATTTACATGCAAAAAAATTCCAAGAATACAATGGTATACCTGGAATTTCAATTGTCGCAACATCGGCTACATTTACTGCTACTTTTGCTATGTTTGTGGAAAAAATATTAAATAGAATACCTATAATAAAAGATTTGGATGCATCACCAGAAAAGATAAAAGAGAAATTTGGTGTTTTTGGAGAGCCAGCTGTTATTGGAGTATTAATGGGCTTAATTCTTGGATTACTTGCTAGATTAAATGTTAATAAAACGCTTAATCTCAGCATAACATTGGCATCAGTACTTGTTATAATGCCAAGAATGCTATCTTTAATTGCTGAAGGGATAATACCAATTTCTAATAGCCTTGCAAAATTCATGAAAGAAAAATTTCCTGGCCGAGAGCTTTACATGGCTGTTGACCCAGCAGTTTTGCTTGGAGATCCATCTGTAATGGCATCAGTTATACTACTTTATCCTTTAGGAATTCTTATGGCATCATTTTTACCTGGGAATACCTTTATACCTATAGCTAGCCTTGCAGTGTATCCTTACTGGGTAGGAGGTATAGTACCATATACAAAAGGGAATATTATTCACACTGTTATAATAGCTTTGTTATGGACAATACCAGTAACTTTAGTAGCTTCTAATTTAGCATTTGTTACAACTCACGCATGTTTGCTAACTGGTTTATTTACGAAACAGATTGGCACAGGAGCTTTATTTACAAACTGGGAAGAGAGTGGGAACTTATTACTTTGGGTATTTGTACACATAGCGCATCTATTGGGATATTAAATATTTGAATTTTTTATATTGCTAACCATTTTATTGAGGATTAACATATATTGTAAGCAACAATTTAATAGAAGATTTTATAACTGGTTAATTTAATGTTTATTTTTTAACCTTACCTATAACTAAAAATATATCAAAGTTTAAGTGACCTCGATAAAGCCGGTGGAGTTGCTCTCGGAAAGCAAGTTATAGAGAACTGTAATAACTATGTTACTATGAGATAAAACTCCTATGACAGCTCTGCTTAGTGGAGAAAAGTGATAGGACAAGAAAAGACAACTAACTACTCTTACAATATGGGCATTTTTGCCACCCCCTTCAATAGGATGAATAAGGACTATTTTGTGTGTCATAAGTACATCCTATTTATTTCTGACATATGTCAAATGATTAGTAGATGTTTTCAAACGTAAATATAGGCAATTAGTTTTGGAATGGCTATATCTCAGAGAATAGCGAATTAGTAAATTGCCTATTCCACCTTTTCGGGGTGATGGGCAAAAATACCTAAATTGGAAAGATAGAAAAAACAATTTTCATATTAGATTAAATAAAGGTGAAGCAATAAATGCTTTGGCTAGAGTTTTATTTTTTGGAAAGCACGGAATGATTTATGAGAAAGATATTCAAGGACAAATACAAAGAGCTACTGCTCTCAGCATGATTATATATTCAATAATTCTTTGGAATACGTTATATTTACCTAAAGCTATTGAAAAACTAAAAAAACAGAAGAAGTTAATTAATTATATATGAAGCATATTTCTCCTTTAGGATTGGAACATATAAATTTTGTTGGACAGTATAATTTTGATGATAATTGTGATTATGATTTAGTAAATAATATTAGACCATTAATAGCAATTTAAGAAAAAAGCAGTTACCTAATTCAATTAAATTGAATTTATGGTAACTGTTTTTCATATTGGGACTTTTGCACAAATTGCGACCACTACACCATATTTAAATTAAATTATGTTCTAAGACTTATCTTATCTGCACTCTTTTAGCCATTTAAAACTAATCTTTTCTAATACATTAAATTAGCTAAAACTTCAGCGATTATTAGAGTTGCCATCATTGCTTTATTTAGAGGATTTACTAGAAGTCCATCTAACCCTTTACATATTTCCATAGCAGCAAACATTTGATTAATAAACTTTCTTTCTGGAAGACCAAAAGGAATATTTGATAGAGCACACATTGTGTGAATACCCTTAAATCTACTTATTATAACTTGGATAGAATTTAAAAATTCGAATCCTGCGTTATCATTACTTGCTATCGGCTGTACTAGTGGATCTATATCTATATATATTATCTAACTGTATATTCTCGTACCTCTTATTGTTCATGGGCTAAAAAACATTGTTGCCTTTTTTTATTATCGTATATAAGAACATATTCTAACAATCACCTTTCAGTACATGATACGGATGCCTCCACTACTCCATTTAAGATATTTTTTAGAAACTATTCAATAATGCGCACTATATTTTTGTGCAATTATTTTATATATTGCACAAAAACTAGTTGCACAATGCATAAAGACTTATAAAGCAAGCACTTGTAAAAGTGTGGTATGAAACTTGCTATTGAGATAAAGTGTAAGACTTAAATAAGCAAAAATAACTAAATAAGTTTATGCACAGCCTGTAGGGGGTCTATACGAGACCTGAATGGTTGAGTTTGCTAATCCCCAAGTGTCTGAGCTTTTACAGATTTAAGAAAAATGTTTTAGCTTCTCCTCAAGCTCCAGTATTTGAAAACTTACCAAAAGATGAGTGTTAACCAAATTATCATGAATCGGTGTATTCGTAATTTTCTCCGCCTTTTTCAGTCGATACATTAAGGTGTTTCGATGAATATGCATTTTATTACTAACGATGGTAGTGCTTTGTTGATTTGTAATATAAGCCTTAAGTGTTTCTAAATATTCTGTATGATTTGCCTTGTCATATTCTTGTAATACGAATATAGCAGGATGAATACGATTTTTGGGTTGAATTTTATCAAAAGAACACATCAAAATAGCTGATAAAGTATAATTGTTGTATACATATGTTAAATTTTCAGGATTTAGCTTTCTCCCTACTTGTAAAGCAATTAATGCCTGTTCTCGATATAACAGAATATCTTCTAAATTAAAAAATGTATTACTGATACCACAAACCGAACCGAGTTTTTCAATTATTTCGTAAATCTTTAGTAAAACTCGCTTAGAAGAGTCTCGTCTATTTTGATTATATAAAAGTATATATAAAATATGATCCATAGGATACATCAAAAGAGATGGTTCATAGAATAACTGTTTTTGTAAATATGTAATGGAGACAAGGTTATCTTCACTTGTTGGAGTAATAGCCAGTATAGTATAACCACCTTTAAGCTTTATTCCTGAAAGATCCATCCACTTTTGCAAATCTTTTTGGTTTTGAATAGTTCCCATTATTAAATCTCGTGCAAAGGATTGTACTATGACGTTGGAATTTTCGTTTAGTATCTGTTCTTTTTGCAGAATAATACCAATAGTATCTGCAACAATTTGTAAAGCATCCTCCTGCCAGAGCTGATATTTTTCAATAGGACATAAAACAGCTACATATCCCACAATATTATTATTGGCAATGATAGTTGTAGTAAGGCGGGGATGTTTCTGAAACCAGCCCCAATTGAGATAAATTGATTTGTGAGGAGATTTCTGAACTATATCGATAATATTATGTCGTTGAAATATCTGTACAATTTCTAATGGTACCTTTTGTTCTTTTAATGGTATATCCCAGCACTCATCATCTTGCGGAGTTGGAGGATAATTTTTTGCCAGCATATTAAAAGAAGCATCCGCTATAGAAATAGGCATATTTAATACTTCGTATGCCGCCTGTAGCGCTGATATAATACCACCCTTTTTAAGAGATTCAAACATTTTATAGTATATATCATGTGTGTCCATAATAGATTCATCTCCATTACTTGACTTAAATTAAAGGTTGCAAAGATAGCATGCTGTTAATTGTATTATACTTCAAAAATAAATATTCGTAAATATTGTTAAATTCAATTGATATCTATTAAATTACGATTATATTATGATTAAAATTATTTAATAATTCTAAACTTGTATGTGCAAAATGTAAAGTAAACTTTTAAATTCTTAGTCATATGCACATTGATAACAAATTTAAAAATACTATAATGAAAGTGTACTTAGTAATCGCGATTTCTTAAGAAAGGTTAACATCAAACATAATATGTTGGCTAATTGGTAAAAACTTAATTAATTTATCTATTAATAGGAGGCATTATTATGAAAAACGAAATTATTAGTGCAATCAAATGTCAGCACCATTCTGCTCTACGTGTATCCGATTGGAATGTATCCAAAAAATTTTACGAATCGCTTGGGTTTAGAACAATCCTTGAATGGATTCCTCTGGAAGATGGTCTCAGAATGGCTATGATTGAATTGCCTGGAGGCGGAAGAATTGAGATGTTCGAGGGTGGAAAAGGAAAGCTAGCAGAAAACCACGAAATAGTAAGTGGTAGCTATTTTCAGTACTGTTTTGATGTGCCTGTATTAGAAAATGTAGATAAGCTTTATGAATATGCTCTTTCTATTGGTGCAAAAATAAAATTAAGACCAGCTAATTATGAAATGCATGGTACCGCAGATGTACATTGCCGTGCTGCATTTGTGTATGCACCTGATGGCGAAATCATTGAATTTTTAAGTCTTCACTTTGACTAACATTAAATAATTAATAATAAATAAATTTATTGTAGGAGGTATTTTATGAACAAAAACTATTCAAACCTATTTTCAAGATTTAGAATCAAAAACATGGACCTTAAAAACCGTATTGTTATGGCTCCAATGGGAACGTTTTCAGAAGCACGGAATGGTTCTCCAAATGAAAAGCAAATCGAATACTATCGGTCTAGAGCACGTGGTGGAGTTGCAATGATTCTGTTAGAAGGACAGTACACAACCAATAAAACCGATCCATGGATTGACTATGTTACTATTGCAGGAACAGACGAGCAGATGAAAGGTTGGTCATTGCTTGCAGAAGCTTGTCATGCAGAGGGTGCAAAAATTTGCTTGCAGTTAAGTTGTGGATTAGGCCGAAATGCATTCCCGTTTAGTGAAGAACAAATGGTTTCTGCTTCAGCAATTCCATCTTTCTATAGTCCAGATAAGCTTTGTCGCCCACTTACCATCGATGAAATTCATGATATTGTAGAGCACTATCGTCTCGCAGCAAGACATGCTATTCAAGCAGAAGCAGATGCAGTAGAAATTCATGCTCACAGTGGTTATTTGCTGGATCAATTTATGACTGAGTGTTGGAACAAACGTACAGACGAGTATGGTGGAAACTTTGAAAACCGTATGCGTCTTGTAACAGAAGTGTATGAAGTAATAAGAAGTGAAGTAGGTAATGATTTTCCTATTCTTATACGTATGGCAGCCACTCATGATTTCCCAGGAGGACGTACAATTGACCAGAGTATTGAGATTGCCAAATATTTAGAAAAATTGGGAATAGATGCATTTGATATTGATGTTGGATGTTATGAACATAAACAGTGGATTGTACCATCTATTTATTCAGGTGATGCATGTATGGTGGATTACGCATCAAAAATTAAAAAATCTGTTAATGTTCCTGTGCTTGCGGCAGGCACCTTTACTCCGGAAACAGCTGAGCAGGCTCTAAAGGATGGCAAGTGTGATATTGTAATGTTTGGACGTCAGTTAATCGCAGACCCGGATACGCCAAATAAATTGTTGGATTGTCACGAAGAAGATATTAGACCATGTTTGTTCTGCAATGAAATTTGTGTTGGTAGACTTTATCAGAATCGTGTAATATCATGTGCAATTAATCCTCAGGCATTATTTGAAAAGGATTATCCAATAGTGAAAACAGCCCATCCTAGAAAAGTTGTAGTAGTAGGCGGTGGTCCTGGTGGAATGGAAGCAGCTCGTGTTGCAGCTATGCAGGGACATAAAGTTACACTTTACGAAAAAAGTGGAGTACTAGGTGGACAACTGATAGCAGGATCTAAGCCATCCTTTAAAAGACGGTTACGTCTGTTTATAGAATGGGAAAAAATTCAGATTCAGAAAGCAGGCGTTGTAGTTATATTCAATAAAGAAATTAATGCAAATTCACTAGAGCTTGAGGATGCAGAACGTATTATTGTAGCGCTTGGAGCTGAGGTTGTTGAACCACCTATTTTAGGAATTAAGGAAACACATGTTATCAATGTAATGAATGCACATTTACATCCTGAAAGAATTAAAGGAACAAAAATTGTCGTTGCTGGAGGTGGGGCTTCTGGATGTGACTGTGCGCTTGAATTGGCAATGGATGGGAAGCAGGTTTCTATAGTAGAAATGATGGATCAACTTGCGCCTGAAATGTTACTCGATAACCGTAATCCATTGATGTTCAGACTTGAGGACTATAAAGTTAAACAATTTACTGGACATAAAATTAGGGAAATAACAAAAGATGGAGTGAAAACAATTAATGCACAGGGCAAAGAAGAGTTTATTCTTGCAGACACAGTTATTACAGCGTTTGGTATGAAGGAATGTAATCAACTTGCTCAGGAAATTGCATATAGGTATCCACCGACAGCTATTATTGGAGACTGTAATAAAGTTGCACAAGTTGCCGGTGCGGTACGCGGTGGTTTTTTTGCAGCATGGAGTATTCACTAAGTAATGTAAATTCAATAAATAATCTTAAAGGACGGTACAGGTATGAAAGCAACAATTTATAAAGGTATAAAACAAATACAGTTGGAAGAAATACAGGATCCTGTTCCCGGTGAAAAAGATGTTGTAGTAAAAATAGTTAGAGCGGGTATATGTGGTACTGATGTTCATGCTTATCTTCATGGTGGAGAACCGGTGGGTATTTTATTGGGAAATCAGTTTGGACATGAAATGGTGGGTTTTGTATATACAGTTGGCTCTAAAGTGGAAGGTATTGAAAAGGGACTAAGAGTTTTTGTAGACCCAAACAATCGGAAGCCATGTGGTCAGGGACTTAATCCGACGCAAATTGCCGATATGGCAGGAGCTTTTTCAGAATATGTGTTAGTTGAAGAAGCGAAAATTGATTATAATATTTTCATCTTGCCAGATGAGCTTAGCTTTGATAAAGCGGTTCTTATTGAACCATTAAGTGTAGCTACCCATGCTGTTAGCCGTAGTAACCTTGTGGGAGGTGAAGTAGCTTTGATTTATGGATCTGGTACAATAGGACTGTGTGTGTTGGTAGCTTTAAAAAACAGCGGAGTAAAGAAAGTAATTGTTCTCGATATCAATCAGACACGCCTTGATATCGCAGAAAAATTGGGTGCTATTTCATATAATAGTGGTAATGGAGATTCTATGAAATATGTAAAAAAACAATTTGGTACCCGTACAGGAAATGCGGATGAAGAGACTACTAATGTAGATATTGTTTTTGATGCAGCCGGTGCACCGTTTATTATTCCAGAATATTTATATAATGCAAAAGTGCTTTCTAAATTAATAATTATTGCTGTTCATGGAAAAGAAGTGAATTTCAGTCCGTATCAGATGTTAAGCTCAGAGCTTAACATAATGGGTTCTCGTGGATATATTGCTAAAGACATTATTCGGTCCATTGCTATTTTGTCTGATGCGAACTCAGTCATTACTCCTATCATTACGCATCAATTTTGTCATAAAGATATTGTTGAAGCTTTCGCCATAGCGGCTGATGCTGATAAGGCAATTAAAGTAGTTATAGATTATAATTAATGAAAGAAAATGTACTTGAATAAACTGTTACCTATGTAAGTGACACTCTAAAAGGATACTAACAAACAAAGAGATGATTTCTGTATTGCACAGGAATCATTTTTTATAATTTCATTGATATTTATAATTTAGTGATATTGATATGTTAGATCATTATCCCGACGTCAGCACAATAGTTCATTCATTTCGCATAATCTTTAAGTTCTTTTAATAGGGGGTGTGAAGAACATAGCTGTAAGCAGAAGCAATAGGGAAATTTCAAATTTTTTCGAGATTACTGGTTTAAAAATACTTTGTGATAGGCAAAACACCCATGTTTAAACGTCAGAGACTTAAAACAGAATAAATATTTTATTTAATCTATAGCTTTTAGAATACTGCATTTAAATTTATTCTCAAACTACTATCATTTTTAAGGTCACTTTTAAATCTTATTTTATTTTTGCTCTAAATTTTGCTAATTATAGCACGTATCACTTTATTTATAAATTAAAAGGGTATAATAATTTTAATTACACATTTGCAATATAAAAGTACCTAAAACTCACATTCTCAATTTAATAGTAGTTGTAAATATAGTATTAAATAATGCAAAAGAAATCATTTGTTTTTGTTTACAACTAGTATGCAAAAAAAATTAAAAATTAACACAAGGGTAGAGCAACTTGGCTTCACTATAAAACTAAGCTTTTTACAAAGGACTTCTGGTATTAAAATAATCGTCTTCCAATATATAAATATAATTTACTAATTAATATTAGAATTCAATTAGGATTCTGATAGATAAGGAAACATTGCCCATGCCAACTTAAGTAAAATCATGTATAATATAAATACGAACGAATGGTTTATCGGGGGTGGTAATTTGAAAGTAGTTGCAAAACAGATTGAAGTTATTTCTATGACAGGTATTAAAGGTAACATTATACCTTTGAGGCTACGGATTGAACAGGATGATGAATCTATTCAAGTAATAAAAATTGATAGAATAATAGATAGGGCTACTGAGAAGCTTGCAGGCAATAATAAATTAGTATTTACATGCCGAAGTTTAATAAATGATACTGAAAGATTGTTTGAAATAAAATACGAGATTGCTACATGTAAGTGGGTTTTATTTAAAATATAAAGAAAATAGACTTATTATTCAGATTTTTCTAAAAACGGTTGCAAAAAACTATTAACTATCATATAATCTAGATATCGATTAGATGGTTTCAATAATGTCCTTCTTTCTCATTAATAGCCTTGGATTAGTTCCCAAGGCTTATTTTTATTCCTTGCTAAAATAGTATATAATCTAATAAGGAATAACCCTTAGTTTTTTAATAGCGGTCGCATAAAGTTACATAATATGGTATGATATAAATATTCCATTTGTAAGTAATATATCATTTTCAGAAGTTGGAAGAGTCTTGGGTTAAACTCCAAGGCCTTTTCTTATTTATAACTATAGCATCAAAGTAAATGGCTAGCATATAAAATAATATTATTTAATTGTGATATAGTACAGATAGCCGAAAAACTAAAATTTTATCCAAACACCTGCAGAACTAGATGCCAATCTGGTTCTTTTATTATTTAGTTTCTTAAATTTATTTTTTATATTTATTAATGTATTCAGTTAAAGCCATAGTCAACAAGTCCCTTTGGGTAAACATTTTATTTTGTACACAAAGCTCTTTAAAGTTTTCCCAAACTACGTTATTAATTCTTATTGTAGTTCTGTAATTATCTTTTGTTTCAACTGGTATATCTATTATGATGCCATAATTCATATCATTATCACTATCTAATACTGTCATGATTTTATCGTAATTTTTAGCAAGTTCCATTAAGTTAATTTTTATCTTATGACTAAATGTCATATCATTGTCATTATTGCTAATGACTTTCTTCATAGGGGTCTCTGTAGCAATGGAACAGAAAATTACAACTTAATTACATATATTTACATATAGCTTAAACATTCCGAAAAACGTCACTTTAAAACCCCCTTCAAATTTACTATAATCCGATTACTCATAGTTAGGTAAAAAAATAACCCAATAGACTAGCTTTAAATTTCATTACAGAAATTAGCAATATTATAAAGTCTTATATGTCCTTTATAAAATCGTATTTTATTGAAAGATACCCTTATTTGCTTTTTTAGATACTCAAATATAAATTTATGAATAGATTTTTTTGAAAGGCTCCAATGTGATTGCAACTTAATCACATT
>DAVZGU010000017.1:0-13331 GCA_052274215.1 Clostridium sp.
ACTTCTGCAACGTGCTTAGACGAATTCTGCAGGTCATCTAATAATTCAATCTTACTTTCTTTATTTTTAATATCTCTTGCTTTCATATAATCTGCCTCCTAATGTTTATTAAAAAAGTTTATTAATAAACATTTAAGTCCATCAATAAACTTTTAATTCTATATTGTTTTTGATAATGTTGTTTCTTTTGGTTGTTCTGCTACTTTCGTAAACCATTCTGTACCTGTTGTTGCTACATAGTCTTTTGCATCTTCATCTGTAATAAGTTTATAAGCTTCATCAAATTCTCTAGCATAAAAAGTTGCTTTTAATTTAGCAGTTTGTGTTTTGGTCTTTTCTTCTTCTGTCTCATATGTATCTTCACATAACTCAAATGTGCCTTTATATAACCATACATACATATATTTTTTATTACTTTTCTTAGCTTTAAATCCTAGTGCAACTGTTGGCGCGATATCCGAAGCCTTCTCAACAAGAACACCTTTAACGAGTTTTGAACCCTGTAAAATTGCTCTGCTCTCTATTGAAAGTGTATTAACTTCTATTTCTACATCTACAGAATCGAAAGAATTTATTACTTCCTCAACACTATCGTCTGAATAATTTTTTATCTGTGAACTTTTTGGTTTTAGAGATGCTTTTATAGACCTCTCTAATTTTGTTGGTGTTTCATATGTTGCTTCTAATGCTGTATCTGTAAGTAACATAGCAATATGTATATCTTTTAACCCTTTTACTCTAGCCATATATATCCCACCTTTTATAAGTTAGTAATTTCTTTATTGTCTAATCCTAAAAGACGTAAAAATAACACTTTGGATTTTCCAAAGTGTTCGTTATTATAATGTTAAATCTTCTAAATAAAAATATCTAAGCCCTTTATGAAAGATCTTTGTATCATATTCATATAGGTCAGCCTGTTTACTTCTTTTAAATCCAGCATTTTTAAATAATTTATTAACCCGCATAACTAACTCTGTATAACTGGCATCGCTCCATACATCTACTTGAATGTAATGACCTGTTTCTTCTTCGTCGTCGTCACTAAAAGCTTCCCCTTGAGTTATATACTCAAAAAAAGTTATATATGGATATACTATTTTTATACTTCCATCTGGTTGTTTTGTTCCTTTGTAAGTTTGGAAACAAACTGGTATATCTAAAGGTTCAAGAGTATCTATAATAAGTTTATTGGTCATAGCCCCAGTCCTCTTCTCAATTCCTCGGTTATAATTTGTTTGATTCTACTTTTATTTCTCTCTAATGCAGGTTGTAAAAATGGGTGTGCTGCCTTTTTTGAAGTACCCCATTCTATAAATTTACCATAGAATATCTTGCTATTATCGCTTTTATCAACTCCGATTTCTATATACTTTGTATCGTTTTTAGTTTTAATTTTACCTATTTTCAAACCCGCTCTTAGTTTTCCAGTTCTATCCGCAAATACACTTGTACTTTTAGCATCTTCTAAAACTGGTATAGCCGCTGCTTCTAATGCTTTTTTAGTAATATTATTAGCTACTTGTTTACTCATATTTTCAAGTTTTGCAAGTAATACATCCATCCCACTTAATTCTACTCCGGACGTTAGAAACCACCTCCAATTTTAGGACAAAATAATAGACACCCTATTGAGTGCCTATATTTTCTAAATAACTTATAGAATTTTTAATTTCTTCAATATCTCTTTTAAGATGTCCGACTATTTTTTCTTCAATCTCAGGGTGAGTACTTTTAATTTCCTTAGTAGCTTCATAATATTTTAGATGGTTATTAAATTCATATTCTTTATTATTTAAGTTTTCTTTTAATATCTTTATAGCTCTACTATGCATATTTATCCACCACCTTTATTCTTACCCTTTTACATATCTTTTCACTTCGATTTCAAGTTGTTGATTTCTGTTCATTACATTATCTGGACTTACAACTTCAAATACTGCGTTATCTTCCAGCCTTACTACTCTACATGTTTCATCGATGTCAGGCATATACCACATTCTCAAACTTGCTGGTTGTTTAACTTGCTGAGTTAAATTTTTATAAACCTCAGCTCCAAACTTGTTTTTCCATTCACAGAATATGTCTTCATCTATGATGTCTACCCATTCTTCAACTGGTAACCCCTCAGAATCAACTCCTGAACTATCAATCTTTTTTATTCTAATTGCTGTTGTCATAACGCCAAATTTAAGCATTTAAATCACCACCTAATTCATACTTGCTGCTTTTAATGATGGCATCAAACACATATCAAAAGCGTATGAAAACTTTACTTCTCCACTTACCAAATTCCATAGATCTGTTACACCAATAGTCAAGGTTGCGATTCCTAACTCCGTTTCAATTTGTTCCTGTGTTACACCAGAATTTAACATATACTGCTTTACTGCTATAGTCTTTATGTTAAGTGTACCATCATTAAATGACCCGCCAACACTTAAACCTTTTTTAACCTTCTGTAATATCTCATCATCATTCAATAACCTCACCATCCGCTATATCTAAAAGGAAAGGGACTAAAATAATTTTCAGTCCTGTACTTTTCTTTTCATATCTTAATTTTTCAGATAGTGCTGCATGTTCCTTAATGGTTAGTCCTCTGTTGGCCTTAAAATAGATGATAGTATCAGCTTTTTTTACTTCTGTTACTCCTTCTACCTCTTTAATAATTTTAGCAGCCACTTAAATCACCCTCCTTTATTTTATGTCGCTGAATAAGAGTAATAAACAAATGTGCTCTTAGGGAAAATACCTTTTCCACCTGAGTACAACTTGCCTCTCCATACGGTTTTATCCTCGCTGAATTTTTCAGAAGTATTTGATTCCATAGTAAACGATTCAGATTCATTAACAATATAAGTTGAGAGATCACCATAAAGTATTCCGTCTTCATCTGGAATTTGCGAAGTAAACAATACAGGTTGTCCAGCTATTAAATAAGGAGTTGCGGTACCGTAGTTATCTTGTCCAGGTAAACCTTGAATTACTGGTGCTATAGTTACAAGTGGCTTGCCTACAGAATCAGTTAGTGCAAAAAATCTTTTGAAGAATGTACTTCTCTTCATTACATAAGTAGCTTGATCCCCATAAGGACTTTCTAAACTTCCAATTATCTCAGCTAATTTTGCCCAATCTAATAATGAGTAAGTTTTAGCTGCTGAAGGTGCTGTTTTTAAAGCAGTAATAATTCCCTCAAAATTAGAATTTGTAAGTGATCCGTTCAGTACATAGTTTTCACAAAGCATACCAATATATTTTCCGATTTCCATTGAAAGATACTTTTCAAAAGCTGGGATACTGTTTCTGAGTAATAGATTTTTAACAGTAATGGTTGCAACTACTGCTTGTTGTGAAATTTTAACCTCTGTGAATGTAAACGTAAGGTCCGTTATTCCTTCCTCATTAGTAGTTGGTGCATCTGCTGTACCTATTGGTAGAGATACATCGCCAGTAAATCCAAATTTAGTTATAGCACTGTATAACTTGCCATATTGCTTAATTACAGAGTAAACATTATTGAGAGTAGTATCTGGTACCAAATACTCTGATCCTGCTGTAGCTCCATCACCATTCATGCTTGTAACTGCTCTTTTACCAAATACCATTACCTCTGAATCTTCCTCAGATACCTTACTATTTAAAAAACTTCTATAAAACGCATCTCTGTACTTTGAACTTGATCTGTAATTTTCTTGTGTGATTTCAGTACCTTTAATATCTTTTAACATTCCTAATCCCCCTCTTTTTTCAACAACTGTGTCCTTCAGTTCTTCTCCAATAGCATCTAATCTAGTTGATACAGTTCTTAAATTATCAACATCGGCGCCAAAATCCTCAGATGACATGTCTCTATGATTCTTGCATTTTTCTTTAAGTTCAGACCTCTTTGATTCTAATTCTGTTTGTTCTCTTTTTAATTCCGCTATTACTTTTTGTGATAACATTTTACATTCCCCCTCTTATAATAATTCTATTAAGTTTAATAAAGTTTGTTTTTTCAGCTCCTGGACAGCAATTTCTTCTGGTGTTGGTACAGGGTCAGACTCCGGTGTTGGCGTTGGTACTGGGTCTGTTCCATCTGCAGTAATTACAACTGTTTCTTCATACGCTGGGAATGTTACAACACTTACCTCATAAATTGCATTGATTTTTGTAACTACATCAATTTTATTTTCCCAGTCTGAGGCAATCATAGAATCTCTATCAAACCAGAACGACATTCCATCTATTATTTCCCTGTTAACTCTGTCATAAATATAATCATCAAGCCATGTATTTCCTAATGTCACACTTATAAACACTCCAGTGTCATCAACAGTAACTTCCATGTTCTTTCCTGCTTTTGCTAATACCCAATTGGTATTGTGATCTAATAAAAGCACCAATTTAGTAAAATCTACAGTTGCTACAGAAGTCTTATCTATTCTTTCCACCCATTTACTACCTAGATACGGTTTCCCATAAACACCAAATAAAATGGGGTATCCCTTTAGCATCCTTACTGGTTGCCCATTTACATCTTGCGTTACCGCTCTAAAATTAGACTTTTCATTTTCAAAACTAACCTTTCTTTTATCTTGAGTGGTTAGTGGAGACTTTTTTTCTTCATTTTCCATAATTATTTTCTCCTTTACTTCCCGTTTTCCGTGTTATTCTCTTCTATACCAACCTCATATACCCCAGGCTCAAGAGTTTGAAAGTTTTTATTTCCAAGGAACTTATCTAACTCTGCAGGGCCCCTTGTCATTCCAATCCTTCGCCTTATTTCATTTCTGTTCATAATAGTTCCATAACACATTTCTTTATAAAATGAAGTCTTCGCAGATAAGGTACTTATTTCTAAATCCACCGTCTCAGCTTGGATTTTATTATAAAATGCAATTTCTTTACTAGAAAATAATTTATAGGTTAATTCTTCCTGAATTTGATAAATAATAGGTTTCAACTTATTATCAACAAACTGCTCATATTGCAATTCATCGGCAGTGCCATTTATAATTTCATAAGATGGTCCAAAATAATTGTACAATTGCTTGGTTATATCAGTTAGCAGTTGTACGTTAAGTGGATTGTTTTTAAAATTAAAAGGTAATAGCTCATACTCTGCACCTATCATTCCAAGGCCTGTTGTATTTTCGGACGTCTGGAATGTATCTTTAAATTCATCAAGCTTTTTCTTCATATCGGAAGACTTTAATTGTGATTTAACTTGTAATAATGCGGCTATTCTATTACTTGTCTCTGAATCCTTTACAGCTTGATTCTGCATAGTGCCTACCATTGTTGTATAATTTTTTGTAGCTTGTTTAGATGCTCCACCTTTATTTGTTGGAAACCTCTGTAGATGGATAATATCATCATAATAAAACGAATAAGCTGAATTCCCGTTGAATGTGATTATTAATTTACCATTGTCATCTTGAAAAAACTCAAACATTGTAAATGGGAGCACATATATCGAATCCAGCGTTCCATTATTATTCCACTCTGGCATACCAAATGCATTGTTAGCTACAAGGTAATTTGTTATCATTTGTGTCCAGAATACTTGAGGACCTTGATATTTGTTTGTCCTTATTGTCAGCACATTTTGAACAGCATCATTAACTATAGTCATATTGCCCAAAGTATCAGACCTTATATGATAAAAAGGTACACTAGCTATCTTCTCAGCTACAAAATTTATAGCAGTCCTGATCTCGGGAATATCATATATTTGTCTGTTTATTTGTAATACAGAATAGCCTTGATTAAGCATATTTATAAGTTTTGTCGCTGTTAATTTCTCTTTTTGAAAGTGATTTGCTATGTTGCTAAATAGTCCCGTATTTCTCACCTCCTTTCATGGCAAAATAAAAAGGCCTATTAAGCCTTTATTGATATTCTTCAAACATATCTTTACACTTCTTATAAGCAATATAAGCACATAAAAAAGACACATACCCATCGATACGTGTTTTACTTTTTGCTTTATCAGGTTGTATATCATTATTAGGCATTGTTATCTTAGCCGCAGTATTAGTGGTACACCACCTAAATAAACCATTATGTTTACTAAATTGAATTATTTCATCCTCAAATAAAACTCGAGTTTCTTTCATAGGTTCAGATAAACTTTTAGCACCCATTGCCACAGGAAACATAACCCCTCTACCGTCTTTATTCTCAAGAGGAAATCCTTTCATTCCCATGTCTTCGCTCCATTCGTCCCAATGCCATCTATCTCCACCAATTTTCCAAAAAGTAACTTGATATTTCTCAGATAATTCAACAAACCATTCAGTAACATCGCTTTTCTTAACTAAACTACCTTCGCACACTTTAAGCAGCTCATTGTTAAGTGGATCCATTGCATTAGTATCGCAAAAACTTTCATAAGCCATTGCATCAGCCTTAGAATTTTGTTTTATTCTTTGGCCTGCTATAAAGTACTTCTGGAATAAATATAATTTATCATTTAGCGGAATTAAAGCTGAGGCACAACATAAATCTGTAGTTTCTGATAAATCCGCTCCACCTGCAGCATATTTATCTTGTATCATTTCTATATTCATATCAATTGCGCATCTATCAACTTGACTTAACTCAAAATACACCACCGACATCGAACTAGCTCTATTTAAATGTTTGCACAAAAATGAAGGCATTTGAGCAGGATCTTGTAATGCCTTTTGGTACTCGCCCTCCAAATAACTCATCGTTGGTCTAGCTTCCAAAAGACCTGGATTAGCTTTTATCCAACATTTCCTGTCTGCAGTTTCATCAGTATCGTCAATTCTAAAAATCATAGGGAATAAACGTTCAATACTTTCGCCCTTTAACTTCTTTTCAGACCTCTCAAGAATACTGTCGAAAATACCTTCTCTTTCAAAACCAAAAGTGCTTATAATAAATATTAGAGGCTGTGTTCTCGCGCCCATAGCAGAAGAAAATACATCATATACATTTCTATCCTTTATGGCATGAAGTTCGTCAATTACAACGCAATGTGGATTTAATCCATCCTGTGAATTACTGTTTTTACTACCTGCTTTCATGTAGCTATTACCGGCAGGGAATAAAAGAATTTCCGAATTGTCTTTGTCTCTTCTTGTTTTCACATGATCCTTTAATGCTTCACTACCTAATGCAAAGTTCTTAGCAGCATCATAAACTATACTGGCTTGTTGCTTTTGAGTAGCTAAACACCAAACTTGGGCCGCTGGTTCTCTATCACACATCAACATAAAATCAGCTATAGCAGAAACGAAGGTGGACTTGCCCCACTTTCTGGCAACTAAAAGTACCATTTCTCTAAAATATCTAACAACCATATTCAATTCATTGTCATACATCTTAAAACCAAAGATACATGCTGCTATATACTTTTGTTCTATAGATAGTATTAACGGATCCCCGGCCCAACGTCCTTCTCTGTGCTTCACAAGTTTACAAAAATCAATGAATGCTTCAACATCTATATCTTCATAGAAAACTGTTTTACTTTTAAGAAGTTTTTCAATCATTTTTTTCAGGAGTTTAATATCCTTACCATGATTCTGAGGTTTTGATTCAATGTAGTCATGCCAGTCCTTTATATATTGCATAGTCTTCATTTCTTGATTAACCATTGCTTTGTCGCCTTGCTATTTTAAGAAATGGATCTTCTTTCTTTGGTGGAGTCTTTTCAGGAGCTGGCATAAGATCAGTTAATTGTCTCATAATTCCCATATGATTTTTTATCATGGTATTATATAATTCAGCCTCAGGACTTTTCTTAGTACCAAATTGATTCTCACCATTTTTATACTCAGAAACTGCGCCATCTTCATTTATTTTCTCTTGCAGATCTTCAAGGGTGATAATCATGAAAGCAGCATTTTTTATTAGGGATAAAACAGTTTCCATGGTTTCTGGACCAATTTCTTTAAATAATTTCTTCAACTTTAAAACTTCTTTTTTTATTCTTTTATCTTTTTCTTTCTTAAACCGAAGTTTTCTTTCTCTTTCTACATCTTCTAAAAAAACGTCACTTTTCATAATTTCACCACCTTTATACCACACCCTCACACGCGAAAACTCGTCGAGTGAGATGAAATCTATACACTACGGTTTTTTCAAAACCTCTATTTCAAAATTAGACCGGGGGTATCAGGAACTTTTGTAATCCTGTTGACCTATCATGTTCATCTTCATGACAATCATTACACACATATTCAAGGTTTTTAGGGTTATATGCAACGTTCCAATCGCTTTTGTTCTCATCATTCAACCATCTTATATGATGAACTACCTTGCCAGCCTTTACCTTCCCTTTCTTCTTGCAACGTTCACATAGTCCATTGCTCCTAGTGATTACAAAGCTTCTTGATTTCTTCCACTCCTTATCCTTGTATACCTCTGGATACTTTGCCACTAGATCTCACCGACTCTAAGCTTTGTAACTCCATCGTCTTAATTACGAATCTACCCATTATACTCTCTGACTCTTTCTTTACATCTTGTCCTGATGCTTCCTTAACTCCTACCTCTAATAGCTCATCTATTATGTCAGCTGCTTCTCTAAATATATTCCTCATCTTGATTAAATCCTTATCCATATGCATTACCTCCTTGTTATTATTTGTGCAATAAAAAAGAAGCCTTTCTCTAAGCTTCTTTCTCCTCAAATATATTTATTGCTTTAACTTACTCTTTATTTATTGTACCTCTTCATTATTGCCTCAAAATACTTTATTGATAAATTAATATAGAACATAATTATCGCAATAACTATACCAATGCGTGATAATTGCATTGCTGATATTTTATTTATATCCAACTTCACCATAAAGTCAATTAATTCAAAACCAACATAAAGCATTATAAGAAGATATATTTGTTTCATACTCTCGATAAATATTTCTATTAAATCATTTCTATTTAATTTTTCATTTAGGTCATTTTTAATATTCATTTTATCACCCTATATTATTTATGAATAATATTTGAATTATATAACCATTATCTCTTCTGCTTAATAACACCATTACATCTCTTATAACTTCTTTCACTCATACATTCTTTAAGACTATCACTTATCTTCCTTTAAAATCGTTCAACAATTTATCTTATAGTTCTGCATTCCATTATTTCATTTGAATAATAACCACTAAGATACTGCAACTTCATACTTTTAACCAATTCATACTTTAACTTATACTATATGTTAATACCTTGCAGTATAGTAACTTTACATCTTAAAAATCGACTTCTTTATTTGTTATTTATTATCCAATCTATTAGCAATTTAAATAATTATACATATCTATATATTAAACAATAAAAAAAGGAGTGATCTTATGCAATCAACTCCACCTAAATATAGTCTTACGTTAACAGTGCATTTAGAGATTGAGCGTGCCGGCAAAACACAATGTTCTCATATGCGACTATTAACATTTCTAGCAAAACCTATCCTGTCCTTCTTTAAAAAGTAATTTACTTTTGTGCTAATTGGTGCTAATTGATGCTAATTAGCACTACCCTGTAATACTATATATATATGTTCAAATCACAATATGTTGCATCATATTTGTGTAAGGTTTATGTAAATGTTATGTAAGGAATACGCAACATATACCCATAATTGGAGTAGTCTCTTTCACTCCTCACTTAATATTAGACATAGAAAAAGCACCAGATAACCATATAGGTTTCCTAGTGCTCAACTCACTCAATAATTCTTACTTGTATCACTATAACACATTTTTACCCTCGATTACTGCCAACTTTCAATAATTTTATTCTTCCACTCTCAATCCTCTTTCTACTGCGAACAAATTCCTAGACTGTCTTAGCCATCTATATATGCTTCTTTCGGATGCTGGTATGAATATTTCTGCATGATGCACCTTAGCTTTAATATCTTCTATATCTTTTTCAGGACTACTAAAGTAAACGAACTCTATAGCTTGTATTATATCTCTTTTTCTCTTTACGTCTAATTCTGCTATAACCTTTTCAACTGCTTCCATATCTCTTATCTCTGCAATCTTTAAGTTAACTGCTCTCTCTGCTGCAATCACCGCCGCCTCTGTCGGTTTGGAAACACCCGACTTACTGCCTTCTCTTATCAGCCCTTCTTCCAGTGCCTTTATGTATATTTGTTTCTTATATTTCTCCGTTGATTTACCATTTTGGGCATAGAATTTAAATGCAGCTGTTGCGTAATCTCTTAAGTAATCTCTCATGTGTGTCCTCCTATGCTTTCTTTAATTCTTCTATAAATTTTCCTAGTATTCTTTCAACTCTAACTTCGCTTATGCGTTCATCTTTAAAAGCTTTCCTTAAGCTATCTCCTATGCTCATAACTACTTTGTCTCGGCTTTCTGTTGCTAATATGCCTGCAATTATTTTAATAGTTTCTCTAGACATCATTTAGGCGCCTTCTTATTTTTTTTCCTTTTCTTTTTCAATTCCTCACACGTGATCCACCCGTTAGCATCTCCATATTTGTAACTACTAGCTATCCATGTTAATTTTAAATTTTGATATCTATGTTCAAATAACTTTCTTCTCATATTTCCTTGCTGTGTCTCCATTCCTTTTACATCTATAAGTTCCTCTGTTCCATCCAGGTGATATATGAGAAAATCCGGTGTATAAGTCATGGCTTGTCTTGATTTTCCCATATACTTAAATTTTTCTAATAGTGTATACTTAGGTTGTAATTCAAAGTTTAGTATTTTTTCTTTAACTTTGAGGGTTTTGAGGTACTCGTAATACCTCATTTCCTCTTTACTGTCAAATTCATATCCATCTGCATTACATTTCTGTGAGTTGTATTTGCTCATTATCTTAACCCTATAAATTCTTTAACCTTATTCCATTTGCTTTTATTTTTAAGGTTTTCAATTTCTGCTAATAAATCTACTATTTTATTATCAAAATTAACTGCATTTTCATTGTACAATCCTACGCTTTTTTTATAATTGTCCATAAGACTGTCAGCCTCTTCAAGCTCCTTTTTAAGTTCCAATATTTTAAAATCTTTTTTTCTTCCGAGCCTTTTAATATCATCCTCAAGCTTATATACCTTATTAGCTATACCATTCCTTACTATAATTAAATCGCTTATGTGTTTATTTTGCATAATTAATCTAAACTTGCACCCTTTTAACTTACTCTTCATTCTCTCATTGTTTTTAACTAACTGCGATTTTCTTCTATTCATTTTAGTGCCTCCAATTATTTATTTTCAAGTGTGCCAGTATTCTAATTTACTGGAACACTATGGATATGTTTGTTGCGTGATATTTCTTGAAGTACGCCACTATTTATATTCTTTCAATTTATTTTCAGCTTCTTCTCTCGTTTTAAATTCCCACTGCGCCGTAACTTCAATAGGCTTAAACCATTTATCTCTAGGCCGTTCTACATTATAAAAATGAACATACATATCACCATCTATGACCTCTAAACCTATTACTTCAACCTCGATTACTCTAGGATTCAAACTATAAACAATAGTAAAGAATTTATCGCCACTATTCACATCATTACCTCCTGCTCATTCGGAATATTCTCAGATTAAAACTAAAACGGTATATCCCCATCATCAATTGGTGTAATATCCTCACTCCATTCACTCGTTACATTATTTGCACTAACCCCATCATCTTTTTTACTGGCCCATTCCAAGAATCCAACTTCATCAGCTAAAATCTCTGTTTTATAAACCCTATTCCCTTCTTTATTTTCATAATTACTAGTTTGTATAGAC
The DNA here is from genome assembly GCA_052274215.1 of Clostridium sp. Lineage (GTDB taxonomy): Bacteria > Bacillota > Clostridia > Clostridiales > Clostridiaceae > Clostridium_AD. The sequence continues at coordinate 11,747 of DAVZGU010000017.1, forward strand.
CCCGAAACGCTAACGAGTCTACCTTTAATTACATAGTTTACGGTAGCTTCTGCTTGCTTTCCAAATACCACTACCGGTATAAAATCAGCTTCTGGCTGTCCTTCTCTTTTAAATCTTCTGTTAACGGCTATTGTAAATTTAGCTACTGCTGTTCCGGTTCCCTGAGCAAACTTTAACTCAGGATCCTTTGTTAATCTGCCTACTAAAACCACTTTATTCATTGTTTACTCCTCCATTCCTGTGCATGTCTCAATCTTCCGCTTCTTGTTATGTTATATTCATGTATGATCTTATCCTTATCCAAACCATCTTTTAACGCTTTTCTCCTCACTACTTGCTTCATCTTTTTAATTTGATTGTAAGTGAATTGAGCTTTTTCTTTATTGGTCATATCAAATCACCTCATAAAGTATTTGTTTCAGTATTCCTGTTTTCTTCTTAGCTTCATCAATCCTTATGCTCTTCTGATTATTTAAAACAGGTGTACACATTTCAAGTATTCTGTCCTCGGTTCTCCTGTCATACATTTCTGCAAGTATCCCATTAACTTCTTTAGGATTTATATTTAAATTACTTGATATTATCAAAGGCAAGTTGCTTCTATATCTGCTATCAATGATGTTATATATCATGGCCTTACTCCACTCAGTTCTTTTTTCAGTTCCCAGATCATCTATGATGAGGAGGTCTGCATTACACAGCCCTCTTATAATGTCACTTTCAGCTTCTTTTCCCCATTTGCTATAAGTCTCCTGGATCCTACTTAATAATCCATTAATGCTTACACATATTACTGGCACAAAACTTTCTAATAACTTATTTGCTATTGCAGAGCTTAAATATGTTTTGCCGTTGCCTGGTTCTCCATAGATTAACAGCCCCAGTCCTTCTTCTCTGCACTCTTTAAAGTTTTTAGCATATCTAGTACCCAATTCACACATCTGCTTTGTACCTTTACCATAATCCCAATTTTCAAAGGTACTGCTTCTAAATTTCTTGTCCATTAAACTATTGGTCATTAATTTATCAAGTCTTAATTGCTTTTGTTTGGCTTCATCATTCTTTTCCTTTCCCTCGGCTGCTTTTATTTCACATTTGCAAGATATCCTCATGATCCTATCCATGTTAAAGATATTATATTTTTTATATAAATGTTGTCCACACACATTGCATTTTTTAGTCACATCCAAGCTCAAATCCAATTCCTTCTCTGTTTGGGTCTTCAATACATTTGCTATCTGCTCCACGTTTACTCTCCCTTCCATCAGCCTTCCAACATCTTAAGATTCCTTCTACATAACTGTACTTATATTTATTTTGCCTTACAGCTTCTTTCATAGCATCTGTTACCCATTCTTTTGTATATATTTCTATATCTGCATCTATCATATCTATTAAAGTTTGATTTAATAATCCAAATCCGCATTGTTCGTAAATATTATAAATATCTTTATTTTTAAAATAACTACAAGAAGTCTCTTCTTCTTTTGTTTCTTCTTTTTCTTTTTCTTTTTCTTTTTCTTCTTCTTCTTTCTTGCAAGGGAGTTCCACTGTTTTATTTTTCCAGCAACCCCCGCTTATAAGC